>JAXHTF010000219.1 GCA_034211275.1 Acidobacteriota bacterium | reverse complement strand
GCGGCCCTTTT
The DNA here is from genome assembly GCA_034211275.1 of Acidobacteriota bacterium. Taxonomy (NCBI): domain Bacteria; kingdom Pseudomonadati; phylum Acidobacteriota; species Acidobacteriota bacterium. The sequence goes on along the minus strand of JAXHTF010000219.1, from coordinate 10,440 downwards.
CCGCCGAATCTTCGTTCGAAAACCTCGCCGATACCCGCATCGCCTGCGGTTTTCCGGCCTTGATTCGACGAAAAATTGCTCGCTCTCGCTGGCGTCTGACTTTCACCACAGGCTGTTAGGATTCAGAGCCGATGAGACGGCGCAGTTTCCAGCTCAGCAGCCGCTCCGAGGGAGCGGAGAAGTAGAGCAGGGGATCTGCGCTGGTGGAGTCGGGAGCTCCGTTGGGCTGGCTCTCCGCGCTGGGATGATCCTCGGCGAGGGGGGGCGACACCGGCGGGCTCGGCCGATCCAGGGTTGGGGCTGCGGTGGCTCCCGCCTCGGGATGGGAGCACAGCACCCGCTGTCCCGGGGGGCCGAAGAAGAGCAGCCGGTCCGGCTCCGGGCTCTGCACCGAGCCGTCGTCTCCTAGAGCGGTGAATTCGACGGCACAGGAGTGGCCGGAGAGGACGCGCTCGAACCACGGAAGGTAGCTCGGGGTCAGGGCGTAGCCACCGTTGTGTTCTTGGATCACCCCCACCTGGAGCAGCAGCCGCAAAAGACCCTGGACCAGCTGTTGATCGCCGATCATCTCGAGCAGCAGGAGGCGGGCCTGATGCCGGGAGATGGCCGCAGAGAGCTCCCGGCCGGTGCCGCGCCACAGGGTCTCCACCGCTTGCAGGACCAGTGGCGACAGGGTCACCGGACTCTCCAGCTCGCCGGTGTTGTCGCTCTGCAGGTTGATGCGGATGGAATCGAGCAGCTGCTGGCGGTCCATGGGAACACCGAGGTGCAGTCCTTCGTCGTCGATGAAGCCCGGTGCCGCCAGCTCACCGGAGACGAAGAGGGGGATGAGGGAAGGCTCTTCGCCAGGGCTCTGACGCACGATGATCAGCCGGGCCTCGGGTTGAGCGAGGACTTCCAGGGCGCGGCGGAAAAGCTCTCCGGCCTCCGATGCGGCGGCCTCCGGAGTGCCGTTGACCTTCGGTGGGAGATGGCGAATCAATCCCTTCTCCTGCAGCCGTACCCCGACAGCTTCGTTGGGACTATCCTGCCCGGGCTCCGTCGCTTCGGCGGGTTGGAGCCCGTCCAGCAAGAGTCCTACCGGACTACCGGCGGCGGGCTCCACGACGCGATGCTGCACCAGGTATTGAAGCTCGCTCTCGGTGAGGGTCAGGAACGGCCACGGTGAATCCGTGCTGGCGGCGGAGCCGGTCCGGGAACTGGTCCCGGTGCTCGATGGGGTGCTGGAAGAGATGCTGGAGTGGGTGGTCACCATGGTGGGGAGTCCTCCAAAGGGGCATCGCCAAAAAGGGGGGCTTTGCCGGGAGCGAGTTAAGAGTCGGCATTCAACGGCCGCAGCGGCGGCGGGGACAGTCGTCCATTCACCACGCCAAGGGATTGTGCAAGGCCGCTGCCAGCTTGTGAGGAGGCCCACTAAGTCCCATTTTGGTAAAGGCTTGGGGGCAACGCGGGCGGCATTCGGCGGGCACGGTAGAGGGCGGAATCGGGGAAAATTTCCCTGATTCGCCGTCCGGAGCTCCGATGGGTGCTTGACGGGCCGAGGGGGGAGGGCTACGCTGTCGATTCTTGCTTCTGGCAATTCTTGCATTTCGCTATGCAATGAATTGAATTTCTGAATCGGGGTGCTGAGGACTTCGACCCGCGATGTTTTTTGATCCTTCTCCGAGCTTATGAGCCGTTCGAGCCCCACGGTCCTCGTCGTCGACGACGATCCGGCGATCCGCGAGGTCTTGGAGATCCGCCTCCAGCAGTGGGGGTATTCCGTGCAGCTGGCGGACTCCGGCCGTCGCGGCGAGGAGCTGGCGGAGCGGCTGGATCCGGCGGTGGTGCTCTCCGACGTGGTGATGCCGGAAGTTTCCGGCCTCGAGCTGCTGCGCAGTCTGAAGGCGGGGAATCCTGCCCGCTCGGTGATCCTGATGACCGCCTACGGCACCATCGACGTCGCGGTCGATGCGATGAAGGAAGGAGCGGAGGACTTCCTCACCAAGCCCCTGGACTATTCCAAGCTGCGCTCCACCCTCGATGCGGTGCTCAAGAGCTCGGGCCAGCGCTCCCAGGCTCGGCGGCTGGCGGAGCGGCTGGAGCAGGGGGCGGGGCTCGGCTCGCTGGTGGGGACCAGCCGGCCCATGGGGCGCATCTATCGCCTCATCCGCACCCTCGGCGGCAGCGACGCCTCGGCCATCATCACCGGCGAGAGCGGCACCGGCAAGGAGCTGGCGGCGCGCACCATCCACGAGCTCAGCCATCGGTCCGGTGGTCCCTTCGTCGCCGTCAACAGTGCTGCCATTCCCGAGGGCCTGCTGGAGAGCGAGGTCTTCGGCCACGAGAAGGGCGCCTTCACCGGCGCCGTCAATGCGCGCCCGGGCTGCTTCGAGCTGGCTCACCAGGGGACCCTCTTCCTGGACGAGATCGGCGAGATGCCCCTGGCGCTGCAGCCCAAGCTCTTGCGCATTCTGGAGGACGGAAAGGTGCGCCGCATCGGTGGCCGCAAGGAGGTGCGCTTCGACGTCCGGGTGCTCGCCGCTACCAACCGCGAGCCCGCCGCGGCGGTGGAGGAGGGGCGGCTGCGCAAGGATCTCTTCTACCGGCTGAACGTCTTCACCCTCACCCTGCCGCCGCTGCGCCGCCGGCTGGACGACCTGCCCTTGCTGGCGCAGCATTTCGTCCAGCGATTCAACGACAAGCACGGCACCGACGTCCAAGGCCTGTCGGAAGAAGCGTTGGAAGCTCTGGGCGGCTACCCCTGGCCGGGCAACGTGCGGGAGCTGCGCAACGTGGTGGAGCGCGGCGTCATCCTGTGCCGCAAGGGGTGGCTGGAGGCAGCCCACCTGCCGCCCTACGTGCGCCGCCCCAACGGTCAGGCTCGTACCCCCATCGTCCTGCCCTCCGGCGTCACCGCCGAGGACGCCGAGCGCATTCTCATCCTCAAGACCTTGGAGCACGTGGGCAACAACAAGGCGGAGGCGGCACGGCGTCTGGGCCTCGATGTCAAGACCATCCGCAACAAGCTGCGGGCCTACGAGGACCGGGCGGACTCCTGATGCGGGTGTCCAGCAAGATCGGCCTCGGATCCGCCGTGCTGCTGGTGCTGCTCATCGGCGTGCTCATCTACCAGGTGGGGTTGGTGCGCCGCACCGTCTTCACCGGCCGCGAGGTCTTCGCCAACCAGCTGCAATCCTTCGAGCTGCTGGTGGATCAGGCGCGTTTGGTGGGGGAGGTGGAGAACTCGGCGCTCAAGCTCGTCCGCCTCTCCGATCCTGGCTACGCCGACAAGCTCGCGGGGCTCAAGACCGAGGCTGAGACCGGGCTGAAGGAGCTGCAGGGATTGGATCTTTCGGATCAGGAACGAGAGGAAGCAGCGCATCTGGCGTTGCTCTGGGGGGAGCTCTGGCGCCTGCTGCTGGTCGAGGCGCCGCCGGCGGAGGACATCCTCGGTGCGGGCTCGGCCCGTGAGGCGGAGATCTCCGAGACGCTACGGGAGGTGGAACGCCAGGTGCGTCAGTTGGTGCGCACCAACCAGGCGGAAGTAGCCCAGCAAAGCGGGCGGCTGGAGCGGCGCCGCCGGGAGGCGGAGCGTATCTCCCTGGGGGTGGTGGTGGTTTCGACGTTGCTCATCCTGCTCATCGTCTACCTCACCGTGCGCTCCATCCGCGAGCCCCTGCACCAGCTCACCGAGGGCACCCGGGCGGTGGCCGAGGGCCGTTTCACCTTTCGTCTGGACGCGGAGCGCAACGACGAGTTCTCGGGTCTGGCCGCCGCGTTCAATTCCATGGTGGAGCGGCTGAGCAAGCTCGATCAGCTGAAGAAGGACTTCGTTGCCCACGTCTCCCACGAGCTGAAGAATCCGCTGGTGGCCATGCACGAGACCAATCAGCTGCTGCTGGAGGAGATTCCCGGCCCCCTGACCGAGAAGCAGCGCCGGCTCCTCGATCTCAACGTGCAGAGCGGCCGGCGGCTCTCCTCCATGCTCTCCAACCTGCTGGATCTATCGAGCCTGGAGGCCGGGGCCATGACCTACCACTTCCAGGTCGCCGACGTCGGTGCCCTGGCGGCGCTGGTGGTGGGGGAGTTCGAGGCCCGGGCTCGGGAGCGCCGGCTGCGGCTCACCACCGACGTGCCGGCGGAGCCCGTCCTCGCCGTATGCGACCGCGGGCGGCTGATCCAGGTGCTGGAGAATCTGGTGGACAACGGGCTCAAGTACACGCCTCCCGGCGGCACCGTCACCGTCGGCGTGCGGCGATTCGAAGCTCTGCCCGGAAGCTTGTTGGACCAGCAGCTGGAAGTCGATGGGACGCTGGGTCTCACCGGAGGTCCGGTGGTGTTGCTCTCGGTGATGGATACGGGGCCGGGGGTTGCGGACGAGCTCAAGGGGGCGGTGTTCGAGAAGTTTCATCGCGTGGAGAGCGGTCAGCGAGCCGGGGGTGTGGGGTTGGGGCTGGCCATCTGCCGCGAGATTGTCGAGGCCCATCACGGCGCTGTCGGTTTGCTGGACGCGCCGTCCGGTGGGAGTTGTTTTTGGGTGCTGCTGCCGCCGGCGCCGCGCGACGTGCTGGGCGTTGCGGTGCCGCCGGTGTCTTATGGGGAGCGAGCCTCCGGAGCCGAGGCTCCGGCCTCCCGAGATCCCACCGCTGCTGGGGGATCCGGTCCTCGGAAGGCAGGAAAGCGCCCGGGGATCGAGGGGAGACCATGACCATCACGAGTCGAAGAACGTTGAGCCGCCTGCTGCCACCGCTGTTTCGAAATCTAATCTTCTGCCCGAGCCGAAGCCGGAACTCGAGTCCAAGCCCGAGCCCGAGTGGGAGGATCGCCCTTCCCGCACTCCCGGTCCTCGTGGTGCTCCTGACACTGCCGGGGCTCCTGGCCTGCAGCTCCCTCCAGAGCAACCGGTCGCCGGCAGATTCTCTCTACGACCGGGGCGAGCTGGCGGCGGCAGAGGAAGCCTACCGGGAGGCGGTACGGGAGGATCCGGCGGCACCGCAGCACGCTCGCTCGCTGTTCCGCCTGGCAGTGCTCTACACCCTGGAGGACAGCCCGGTACACGATTCGGAGCAGGCTGTCTCGTGCCTCTCCCGGCTGTTGGCCCAATTCCCTCACAGCGAGTACACCCTGCCGGCCCGGGCCATGCTCGCCCAATATCGTCACACCGGGGATCTGGAGCGCCGGCTGGCCCGGGGTAGCGAGGTCTTGGAGAGCACCCGCCGGGACCTGGCTCAGGTTCGGGGCGAGTTGGAGACCGCCCGCGCCGCCGCGACCCGCAGCGAGGCCAAGAGCCTGCAGCTGATGCAGCAGATCGAAGATCAGCGCCACCGGCTGGCCGCCCAAGCAGAAGACCTCGAACGCTCCACCCGCCGGGCCGCCCGCCTGGAGCGCGAGCTCGAGGAGCTCAAACGCATTGATTTGGGGAGTCCTCCTTGACGCCCCTCTCTTCACTCTGTTAGCAAGAGGCTAGAATTTCGATTCGCAACTAATCAGGGCTTTCGGGGGAGGAGGGGGAGCGTGGGGCCCTGGACTGGAGGTCGCAATGCACGTCAGCTTCCTGAAACCACCGGTGGGCGGCATCATCGGGCTCGAGATGATCACCTTTGTCGAGCCGCTGGGGTTGGAGTGCGTGGCGGGGGCGCTGGAGGTGGAGGATCACGCCTGCCAGATCGTCGATTTGCGGCTGGAGGATCTGGACGAGGGCTTTGCCAAGGTGCGGCGGTTCCAGCCGGCGGTGGTGGGGCTGCAGTGCAATTTCACCACCGAGCGCTTCCGGGCCCTGCGGCTGGCGCAGCGGGTCCGGGAGGAGCTGCCGGAGGCGGTTATCGTCCTGGGCGGCCACGACGCCTCCCGGGATCCCAGCTGGTTCGAGCATCCGGCGCTGGACATCATCGTGGTGGGGGACGGCGAAGACATCATGCCGTTGCTGGTCACGGCGTTGGAGAAAAAGACCCCGCTGACCGACGTGCCCGGGCTGGTGCTCAACACCGAGCACGGCCAGGAGGCCACCGGCCACGCGCCGGATCGCCGGGCGCTGGACGACATCCCGCTGCCGGCGCGGCATCTGATCCGCCACTACGCCAGCGAGTACTACATCAACTTCCGCAAGCCCCTGGCGCTGCTGGAGACCGCCCGGGGTTGCCCGTTCAAATGCAATTTCTGCTCGGTGTGGAAATTCCACGAGAGCAGCTTCCGGGAGAAGTCTCCAGGGCGGGTGGTGGAGGAGCTGGCCGCCATCGAGGCGCCGAATGTCTTCATCACCGACGATATTTTCTGGATGAACGTGCGCCGCGGCCGCGAGATGGCGGAGGCCATCCGCAAGTCCGGAATCCGCAAATTCTTCACCGTCCAGACCCGCACCGACATCATCTGCAAATTCCCCGACCTGGTGAAGCAGTGGAAGGATTGCGGCCACCTCTCCATCTTCCTCGGCTTGGAGAAGATCGACGACGCCGGCCTGGACTCGGTGAATAAGAGCAACACCGCCGCCAACAACGACCAGGCGCTGGAGATCCTCAGCGAGCTGGGGGTCGGCTACACCCCCAACTTCATCGTCGACCCGAGCTGGGATCGGGACGACTTCGCCCGCCTGCGCCAGTGGGTGGACGAGCGCGGCGCCTACAACAGTGGGTTTTCGGTGCTCACCCCGCTCCCCGGCACCGATCTATGGGACGACGTCAAGAGCACCGTGGTGACGGAGGATTGGGAGCTCTTCGACATCACCCACGCGGTGCTGCCCACCAAGCTGCCGCTGGACGAGTTCTACCGCGAGTACGCCGGCCTGTGGCGCCACGCCCTGGAGCTGCGCTACCGGGTGCGGGGCAAGGCTCGCACCTACCTGGAGCTGCTGGCGGCGCTGGCCAGTGGCAAGGTGACCTACACGGCTTTGCGCAAGGGCATGAACCTGAGCAAGCGGTTCAGCACTGCCGACACCTTCCTCCGCGGTCATCGGGAAAGCCCCGCCCGCCTGGAGGCCGCCGCCGAGCTGCTGGCGAGCTGAGCTCAGTATTTCTTTCGGCAAAATGAAACGCCGGCCGCCCTGACGAGGGTCGGCCGGCGGGGTCGTCTGTGCTTGGGCTGGGCGGTCGCGAGCTCAGCCCCCGGGCTTGCCGGGCCAGCGCACGAAGAAGCCGTCGGACCAGACCACGTCGTGATCCACCTCCGGGGGCAGGAAGGCCCCGATGGAGTAGGTGGTGTCCTCGTAGGTGCCGTCGCGGCCGGGGCTACGCAGGGCGATCACCATGTAGGTTGCTTGCTCGTCGATGCAGTATTCCAGCGGATGCCCCCAGCCGTCCTCGGTGGGTAACTCCTGGAGGTAGGCGGGGACAAGGAGCTCCTCCAGCTCTTCGGCGGTGACGGCCTTGCATCGGGCCCAGGACAGCTTGCCGTCCGGCGGATCCTGCGCCTCGGTGAGGGCGTTGTCTTGGTCGGTGAGCCAGGCGAACATGGCGGTGCCGACGGTGCGGACGTTCTCGATGGTCTGCTTCTGCTTCTCTATGTCCTCGGCGCCGGCGTCCGTGCCGGGGCTTTCAGCTGTGCCCGCCTGGGCCGGCAGATCCGTGAGGGTGGCGAAGGCGAGGACGGCGAAGATGGTGAGACCGAGCGCTGCGGAGCGCAGGGACGGGGGTTGGAAGCGGGCGATCATGGTGATTCTCCTTTTCAATTCTCGCTTCGACGTGCGGGAGAAGGCGGGCAGAGCGGTGGGGTAGGACGAGGGGACCGAAAGGCTCAACAAAGTGTGGCCGTAAGCGCGCCGTTCGCCGGCGTCGAGGAGCTTTAGAACCTGGGCGTCGCAGGCCAGCTCGCACTCCGCCGCCATCCGCCGCAGCGCCCAATGGGCCGCCGGGTTGAACCAGTGGAGCGCCATCAGCAGCGAGGCCAGCCGGCGCACGGGGCCGTCAAGACGGCGCAGATGGGTGAGCTCGTGGAGCAGCAAGTGGCGCAGCTGGACGTCGTCCAGATGCCGCACCAAACTCTGCGGCAGCAAGACCTTGGGCCGTAGCCAGCCGAAAATGCCCGGTCCTTGGGAGGACGAGCCCCCATCGACGCTGCGCAGCTCGACCTGCTGGCGGATTCCGAGGCGGTGACGGCATTCTCGCAGCAGGCGGAGAGCTCGTTCGTCCGCGAGGGCCGGGGCCGCCGCCACCAGCCTGTGCAGGCGCACCTCGCCCACCGCCAGCCAGCTCAGGTGGAGCAGCGCCCCGGCGCCCCAGAGGGCGAGGAGGGTCAGGCGGCCGTCGAAGCTCCAGCCGCTGGCAGGAGATGCCGCGACGACGGCACCGATGGCTTCCGGCAGGTCACCCAGGCCGGGAATCCAGCCGCCGGCCTGACCGCCGGTCTGGAGGCCGGCGAAGGCCTCGCCGCGGAACAGGCTCCACTCGCTCACCGGCGCCACCGGCAGCGCCAGCCGTGCCGGCACCAGCAGCCACAGCCCGTAGCGCACGCCGGGGGAAAGGTGCCGGCCCAGCAGCCGCAGCACCAGCGCCACCACCAGCGCGATCAGTGCCGCTTTGAGGGAGGCCTTGAGAGCAAGGGGCAGGAGTAGGTCGAGAGAAATCATCCGTGACCCTCCCCGGCGTCGAGGAGCTGCCGGAGCTCCTCCGCCTCGGTGTCCGACAGCTCGGCGTTGCGGGCGAAATGCAACAGCATGGAGGCGGCGTCGCCGCGGAAGACCCGCGCCAGGAAGGAGTGGCTTTCCGCCTGCACCGCGGCGGTGCGGGACACCCGGGGGCGGTAGAGGTAGCGGTTGCCGTCGGCTTCGTAGGTCAGCTGGCCCTTCTTCACCAGCCGCCCCAGCAGAGTCTTCACCGTCGCAGGTTTCCACCCGGTGGGCTGCTCCAGCCGCTCGGCGATTTGGGAAGAGGTCAGCGGGCTCTCACTCCACAGAACGTTCATCACTTCCCATTCGGATTCGGAGATGTTGGTACCGGTGCTCAAGAGGTCTCCTCGGGGGGTCTTGGGGGCTTCGATTACAACTGTAGCCATAATGACTACGAATGTAATCGTTGTCAAGGGGGAGGTGAGAATTCTCGCTGAATCTCTCGCTCCCACGCTTCGGCGTGGGAGCTCCGGGGAGACGCTCCAGCGTCGGGGGTGGGGGCTACTCAGCGCTTCCAGCGAACCGTGCGCAGGCTGAAGAGCTCGCCGCTGGGGTAGTTGACGTAGCCTTCCAGCTCGGCGGGCATGACGGCGAAATTGATCTTGGTGTAGAGGCTGATGTAGGGAAGCTCCTCGGCGACGATCTCCTGGGCTTCCAGATAGAACGGCCGGCGCTCCTCCGGCAGCGCCCGGCGGGCGCCTTCGTCGATGAGGCGGTCGAAGCGGAGGTTGCGGTAGAAGCCGCGGTTCTGGCCCTGGGGCGGCGTCGCTTCAGAGTGCAGCACCAAGCGGTAGATATTGGGGTCGATGACGCCGGTGCGCACCAGCGAGAAGATCTGGAAATTGCCCCGCTGGACGTCGCGGTAAAAGGTGGCGAACTCGAAGGAGCGCACCTCGATCTCGATGCCGGCGGCCTGCGCCATGTTCTGGATCACCTGCGCCTGGAGCACGTAAGGCTCGTTGGTGGAGGTCTTGTACTCCAGCCGCAGCCGGGGCTCGGGGCCGTCGCCGTCGGGGTCGGGGTAGCCCGCTTCTTCCAGCAGCCGGGCGGCGGCGGCGGGATCGTAGGGCAGGGGCTCCAAGTCTTCGTTGCGCGCCCACAGTCCCGGCGGCAGCATGGTTTCGGTGACCAGGCCGAGGTGGTTCCACAGGGTGTCTACCAGCCGCTGGCGGTCGATGCTCATGGCCAGGGCCCGGCGGACCCGAACATCGGAGAGGGCCGGATCTCGCAGGTTGAGACCCAGGTAGGCGTAGTTGGCGCCGGGGGCGGAAACCACCTGATAGGCGGGGTCGTCGCGGAAGGTGGGGACGACGTCCGGCGCCAGATCGTTGACCACCAGCTGTACCGAGCCGTTGAGCAGCTCCAGCGCCCGGACGGTGGAGTCCGGGACTTCCTTGAGCACCAGGCGCTGCAGGTGCGGGGCGCCCCGGAAATGCTCCGGGAAGGGCTCCAACACCACCTTCTCCGGCGTCCGCTCCACCAGCCGGAAGGGGCCGGTGCCGATGGGCTGGCGGTTCATCTCCTCCGGCGTCATGCCCTCGGGAATTACTCCCTGGGCCGGGGTCAGGTCCACCAGCAGGGCGCCGTAGGGCTCTGCCAGCACCATGTCCACCGTCAGCTCGTCCACCGCCACCACTTCTTCCACCAGGGCGAAGGCGGCGCGCTTGGCGGTCTTCACCGTGCCGTCGAGGATGGTGCCGAAGGTCCACACCACGTCGGCGGCGTCGAAGGTGCTGCCGTCGTGGAAGCGCACTCCCGGGCGTAGATGAAAGCGATAGCGCGCGCCGCCGTCCAGCACTTCCCAGGATTCCGCCAGGTCGGGGATGAGGTTGCCCTGGGGATCCTTGGTCACCAGGCCGTTG
>JAXHTF010000218.1 GCA_034211275.1 Acidobacteriota bacterium | reverse complement strand
GCAATATCTCCATCAGGAAATCCTGGTAGTCTTCCGATGGAGAGTTAGCCGAGGTAGGAGTTTCTGAGATTCCCATGAATGAGATCCCTTGTGGCGAGTACCTGCCGTGGCTTCCTCCCGGCTACGTCACGCAGTTCCACTCAGATGCCTCAGAGGCAGCCTCAGACCAGGCGCGGACTTTGCCAGATCGCCTCAACGCAGCTGCTCTTGCCGCAACCTCGCTGCCCTTCATGCTCCTAGAGGAGTCTGCGCGAGGGCTAATCAATGCTCCCAGGGAGCGATATGAATTCGGTCTTGAACAAGAGTCGGCTGAGGCTCGGTTGCATCAAGTGATGGAGGAAGGCGGGCTGTCGAAGCTCGCGGCTATCAAGCAGCTGCAAGAGGAGGGAATTGACTACTGGGGTATGATGCTCAAGGGGCCGGGGATCGCTGCGATTCCGTTTGGCCCCCCCGGGGTATTTCGCGCAGGGGCGTGGAAGTCGGTTGTCCCAAGGGGGGCAGCGGGCGCCGAGAGCGCCTTCCAGGGTGCCCAACTCCGAACGCATCTGAGACTTCAGGCTGAGTATGGCCAGGCCGGCGTCCGTGAGCTTGCGAACGGTCGGTTCCGGTACTACGGCGAGCTGACACCGCCAAGGACTCCCGGGACGATGGTCGGGCGGCGGCTGGTGCGGGAGTGGGATCCTGCGACTGGCGCACAGAGAACTTGGTTTGAAACCCTCGATGCGTCCGGAAATGTGCGGATCGTCCGGCCCGAGACCGGGGGGCCGAAGGTGCACCACGTTTTTGATGCCGAGGGTAACTACATTGAACAGTTCTAAGGCGCCGCCTCCGCCGTCTCGGGCGGAGATCGAGAACCGGCTCGTCGAGCTGTTGGCAGGCAAGCAGTCCCGGGAGGAAGTCGCCGACTGGGCTTCAAAGTGGATACGTGCTGAGGAGCCGGGAGTCGACGATCCCGCGGTCTGGAAGGCGCTAAACGAACTTGCCGGTGCCGACCTGAAGACCATTGATCGGCCGTATCTGCACGAGGAGGTCGACTTCCGGGCTTGGCTAGAGGAGCTCCAGGCCAGCCCGTAGCGGCCGGGCCTGATCCGAGACCCAATGCCGACCTACCCCCAGCGTCCGGCGAGCCACATTACCGGCGACCAAGCGGTCCAGCTCTTCTTGTCGGCCTGCGACCCTGAGTGGATCGCTTCGCCGCTCCCCAAGGATTACGGCCTGGATCTCCGCGTGGAGGTGGCGCGCGGGCAGCAAGTCACCGGCGAGGAGTTCTTCGTCCAGGTCAAAGGCCGCGGCGGGATCGACCCGAACCGCGAGTACCCGCCCAAGGCGCGGGTCAAGCAAGCCACGATCAACTACTGGCTCGGGAAGCTCCACCCGACACTGGTCGCGCTGGTCGACACCGACGACGGCGTCATCTTCTTCGACTGGCTCGAGCACGCCTACGCCGACTATCCGCAGGCGAAGGAGCGGGACGGGTGGGTGCGCCTGCCGCTGCGGAAGAACAACGAGGCCCACGACTTCCACGCCGAGGTCGGCCGGTACATCGCTCGCTACTACTCGGCGATCCGCAAGGACGCCCAGGATCTCGCCCAGAGCTGGCACCTGACGCAGGTGCTCTTCCACGTCTCAGCGCTCTTCCGGGCGTGCGCGCGGATGGCGATCGAGTACCAGCGCCGCGACTTCGAGGACCCCAAGGAAGTGCGGCACGTCTTCGGTGGCTTTTACACGGTGTTTGCCGCTCACGACGAGTTGCTCTCCGCTCTCCGGGAGGGTCGGCTTGGTATCAAGACCTCGCCCCGCTCGCGGCTCCTGGAGATCGTCACCGCCAAGCTGGCTCGCTACGACGAAGTCCGGGGGAAATTCTTCCAGCGTCAGAACCGGGTGCCGACCGAGGGATACTGGCTCATCCCCATCCGCTACACCGAGCTCATCGACTACCTCCTGCCCACGCTGAACGTCCTGCAGGACATCGAAGAAGTCCTCTTCCAGGCCCTCGCGCTGGGGAAGCTCGTCTGGGTCCCGGCGGAGGACCAGGAGCTCTACAAGGAACTCTGACTCTTGATATTCCTGCCTCACCCATAGTCCAGGTGCGGTCGCTGCTTGAACCAGTCGTGATTTTCCTCGGAGAAATCGATGAAGCGGGCCACCTGGCCATAGTAGTCGGAGAACTCCGCATCCCGATCGAGGCTGCGGACCACCGGCCGCGGATCTGTCTTTCGACTCTCCCTCCACCGCCGTGGCCAGTCCACGGTGATGCCGGTCGCCCACTCGCTCGCCGGGTCCTTGTAGTGGCTCTTGTAGGGCAGGACGGTGTGGAGGTGGAAGCCCTCGGCGAAGCCGGGCTTGCTGAACGACGGCCCAAACGAAGTGCCGATCCATCGCTGCGCCCGTTCGGTGCGCGCGACCTCGACGAGCGGCCAGCCCAGAAAGACGCCGGTTTCCGGGTCGAGCCGCGCTTCGCCGGCAGCAATCGCACCCCGCAGGGGCAGCTCCGTTTCGAAACCGAAGCAGAGCTTCTCAGCCACCAGGTGGGTGAAGCTCGGGAGGGCCATCTTGGTGTAGCGCGTCCAGAATAGCAGGGAGTCGCTGAAGTAGGCGTTTCCGATCACCAGCCACCCCACCGCCACGTGGCCGTCCGGCGTGGGCACGACGTCCAGGCCGCCCTTCTGCTGCTTCACGTAGTCGATCAGCGCCTCGTACTTGGTGTGAAGCCCTGCGAGCCCGAGTCGTTTCAACTGGCTCTCGAATCCGAGGACGTCAAGCAGGCAGACGAGCTGGACTTCATCCGTCGTGGCCATCTGGTGCTTGGCTCCGATCCTGTGATTCTACCGCGGCAGGCTCAGCTGCCCCAGAGCGCCACCGCGGTAGCAATACGCAGAGTAGTGCAGCCCACCCAGTGTGTGGCCCGGCTTGACTGCCAGCGGCGTGCCGCAGGTGGGGCAGACGACATGCTGGCCATGCTGAAAGCTTTCGACGATCTCCCGCATCTGTGTCTCGTCGAGATCAGGGCACGGGCTTGCCGCGGGCTTGACCCGCCCCGTGCGCCCGCAGGCGTCGCAATTGATGATCAGCAGTCCGGCGCCGCAGCCGTCGCCGGAACCCGACCAGGAGATCAGCACCCGCGTGTCGGCGCCGCAGGCTGGGCAAGGAACGCTCGTCCGTTTCTGACCGCTGGCCGGTGGGTCGCTCCAGACGCGCTCATTGATGTGGGCCAGCTCCTGTTCGGTGTAGCCGGGATGACTCATTGGCGCTCCTCGCCGTGCGGCGACCATCGCTTCTGTCCCCGCGTGCCGCACCGAAGACACTTGATCTGGAAATGCCTGCTGCCCCGCCCCGAGATCGGCAACTCCTCCACTTGAAGTGGTGAATGGCAGGCTGGGCAGGCCGTGGGCTGACCGTGAAGGTGCAGCTCCAGGAGGTCGTTGATTTCCTCCTCGGTGAGTGATCGCATCTCGACGGTGGTCGCTTTGCCGCTGCTGTCGATGCCGCAAACGGAGCAGATGGCCCGAAACCTCGGCGGTGGCCGTCGGCTCGTGCCATCGACGTACAGTCGGATGTCGGCCCCGCAGACGGGACAGGGGGTGTTGTACAGGCTGGCACCATGATGGAACGTGCCTGTGCCCCAGATAGCGTCGGCGATCATCTCGAGCTGATCTTCGGTGTACTGCTTTCTTTCGGTCATGATCGTCTCGCCTCCGTCGCCAGTGACGTGCCTATTGCCGCCCGCTCCCAATCGGATGAGTGCTTCTCCAACAGCTTCTGGAAATATCCATCGGGAGTCCGCGGGTTGCGCCCGGCGGCCGACGTCACCAGCTGTTTCCAGTCGTGACGCAGTGGGTCGGGAAGGTCCGAGAGCAGCCGAGTCAAGCGCCTCCCATCGGGTAGAGCTTCTGCAAGCTGACGGATCCAAACCTCGCGGACTTCCTCTCGCTTCAAGGTGACCACGGCCTCGGCGGACCGGGCCGACCGGTCGGCAGCGTCCGCGGCGCGTTCAGCAGCTGCAGCGGAGCGCCGGGCATGGCCTGCGGCGTAGAGGCTGATCGCCAGCGCAACGACGCCGATCCACAGCCCTAAGTGCTCCATGGAACTACCGCTCAGCCTGCTGGAGGACGGTGTCGATCATCTGGGAGACGAAGCGCTGCTGGCTTCGGGGGAGCTGGGAGAGCTGCTCGAGCTGCTGCTGGAGCTTGGGGGTGGGGCCGCGCTTGGCGGGAGGAGCTTCTAGACCGATCAGCTCCTCGACGGAAATGGCGAGGGCCTTGGAGAGCACCGGGAGGTCGGTGACCGGGACTCGGCGCCGGCCCTTCTCGAGGGAAACGACGCGCTGCTGGGAGCAGCCGAGCAAGTCAGCGAGCTGTACCTGGGTCAAGCCTCGCTCCTTGCGCAGCGTGGCGATACGCAGTCCCAGCTCTTCGAAGAAGGTCTGTTCTTCCGGGCTCATGAAATGAAGTTTACCGCCGGATTCCCGAAATGGAGTTGACGATACTCCGAAATGGGATATTATCGAGTCAAGTTTTCCCTGTCCGAAAGGACTTGACAGGTTTTTCTCCGGAAGGAGCTCCCTCATGACCCACCGTCACCTGACCATCTCCACCCTCCGCCAACCCCGCCCCTCGCAGTACGCCGGTGATAGGAGGGCAGACCGCCTCGTCCCCTTCCTGCGCTTGCGGGGCCGGTGGCTGGAGGAGCTGGGGTTTGAGGCGGGGTCGAAGGTGGCGGTGACGGCTTCGCCGGGTCGGCTGGTGATCACGCCGGCGCCGGCTGGGGAGGGAGCGGCGGATGCGTGAGGAGAAGCTGACGGTGGCGAGCTTTTTTCCGCCGGGGTGGCATGGTGCGGCACCGTATCGGGCGGTGCCGTTTCTGCCGCTGGCGGGGCCTTGGCTGCGGGAAGCCGGCTTTTCGGTGGGGAGTGAGGTGCGGGTGGAGGTGGTGCGGGAGGGGGAGGTGCGGGTGACGCTGCGCGGGCTCGACGGCGAGGGGGCCTGAGGGATGGCGCGGGTACCGGCGGAAGAGGTGGCGCGGATCAAGCGGGAGGTGTCGGTGGAGCGGCTGGCGAAGGCGCGGGGAGTGAAGCTGTCGCGGCATGGGGCGGATCTCTTGGGGCTCTGCCCTTTCCACGACGACAAGGAGCCGTTGCTGGTGATCTCTCCGAACAAAAACCTCTGGAACTGCCTGGGGGCGTGCCGAGGCTGGAGGCTCGGTGATCGATTGGGTTATGCGGGACCGCGGCGTCAGCTTTCGCCACGCGGTGGAGCTGCTGCGCTCCGACTTGCCGCCGGCCGCGGTGGTGGAAGCGAGAAGCTCCGAGCCGATGCTGCCGGCACTGGTGGAGGCGGACGCGGAGGACGAGGAGATGCTGCGCCAAGTTGTGGGCTTCAACCACGAGACCTTGCAGGAGAGCCGGGAGCCGCTTTCTTACCTGGAGTCGCGAGGGCTGGCGCACCCGGAGCTGATCGAGCGCTTCCAGCTGGGCTTCGCCAACCGATTCCCTGGGCCGGGTGAGCTCCTGGTCCTACGACGCCGCCGAGCGCCTGACGTCGATGGCCGACGCTGCCGGCAACGTCGTCGAGCTGACCCTTGATGCCGCCGGCAATCCCCGCACCGTGACCCGCCGGGAAACCGTCCCCGACGGGCCGCCGGAGGTGGTGACGGAGGACTTCGTCTACGACGCCGCCGGCCGCCGCATCGAAGCCCGGGACGGCCTCGACAACCGCACCCGCACCACCTACGACGCCCGCGACCAGGCGCGGTTGGTGAGGGATGCGGAGGGCTACTCCACCAGCCTCACCTACGACGGGCTGGATCGACTGACCCGGGTGGAGCGGCCGGAAGGCATTCTCGAGATCTTCGAATACGACGCCGCCGGCCGGCCCACGGGCTACGTGGACGCCCTCGACCAGCGCACCACCTACGCCTACGACGCCCTGGACCGCGTCACCTCCGTCACCTACCCCGATCTCACCCAGCGGCAGATGACCTACGAGGGTGCGGATCTGCTGGCGACCCTCACCGACGCCAACGGTACCGTGGTGACCCAGGCTCACGACGCTGCCGGTCGCCTCACCGGCCGCTCCGTGGCCCTCGGCACTGGAGTCCTCGGCCCGACGACGGAGACTTACGCCTACGACTCCTTGAATCGCCTGGTCCAGACCACCAGCGGTCCGACGCCCAACGGCACGGTGACCACGACCTTGACCTACGACTCCCTGGGCCGCGTCCTCACCGAGACCGGTCCCGCTGGCACCGTGGGCTATCAACGGGACACCGTGGGCAACGCCGTCGAGCTGAGCTATCCCTCCGGCCTCACCCTCGGCCGCATCCCCGATCCTCTCAATCGCCTGCAGGTCGTGGGGCCGAAGAGTGGGGGAGTCCTCACGCCCCAGGCTACCTACGGGTACCGCGGGGTGGATTTGGTGGCGGGGCTGGAGCTAGGGAATGGCTTGAGCGGTATCTGGAGCTATGACGGGGCTCGCCGACCGGTCTCCGTTTCGTTTACCGGAGCGTCGGGTCAGAGTCCCTTCGACGAGCGCCTGGGTTGGAGTCCCCGAGGCCTGCGCACCGCTTCCCAGCGCGCGGACCTTGGCCGCACCGGTGAGCTCTTTGCTACCGATGGAGCCGGCCGATTGGTGACTGCCGCTCGACAGCGGGATGCCATGGCCCAGCTCCCCTCCAATAGCCCGCTCTCCGCTGGAGATCTGACGCCCCAGGCCTCATTTTCGACCTATCAATACGACACAGCCCAGAACCTTACGGCTCGGCAGGTCGTCCAGGCAGCGCCTCTGAAGGAACAAAACCTACCACCGGATGAATCCAGCCGAAACCGGCCGGCTTCAGTCGGGAGCAAAGCTCTGACTTGGGATGCAAATGGCAATCTGACGAGCAAAGGGGACCTGACTTTCGAGTATGACTTCCGCAACCGTCTGACCCGAGTGAGCTTGTCAGGGGTAGAGCTTGCCTATTACGAATATGACACTTTCAACCGCCGGGTGCGGATCCAGCGGTCGCAGGACTCGCTGAGGGAAGTGGTCTGGTCTGGTTGGCAGGAGTTGGAGGAAACCCTCGGTGGCCAGCTGTGGCAGCGACGCACCTATGGTCGGAGCCTCGACGAGCTGGTCAGGCTGGAGGGCGACCTGAATCTGGATGGGGTGCTGGAGACGGACTACGCTCCGCTCTATGACCGCAGCGGCAACCTGGTTGTGCTCACCGGCGCGCAAGGTCAGCCGGTAGCCAAGTATGCCTACTCACCCTTCGGAGACACCATGGCGGCCCATGTGGATGCCACGCCGTCCCAGGTTCACCAGGTGCTCTTCAAGGCGGGAGAGCTTTGGTTGGAGTTCTCTGAAGAGGTCTTGACCGAGCCCTTCTTCGAAGCGGTGACCAGCGGCGAAGTCTACCTCCAAGAAAGTGCTTCCGGTACCCACCATTCGCTGCTGGCGCTCTTCCCCGTCGCCGACGGACGCCAGGCTCATCATCGGGTCGTCCTGACCCCGGAGACGGTTCCCACCGCTGGTGTGGAAGTGGCTTTGGTGGTCGGGGAGGAGGCCGTGCGGGATCACTTTGACAACGAGCCCGCCGCGCCGTACTCACTAACTTTTGATTGGCCCGCTGCTGGGACGACCACGCAGTTGCTGGAGGACAGTGCAGCGCCGGAGGTCGAGCAGGTCTATCTGCGGGACTCCTATCTCGAGATCGAGATTTCCGAGTCGGTGGATTTAGCCGCTGCCGCCCAGAGCATCCTGGTGGACGGAGCCCCCATCTCTTGGACCCTCGGAGAGGACGGCTACACCCTGCGTAGCGTGAGTCCTCTGGCGGCAGGCAACCACACAGTGGAAGTCACCACTGGTCCGCTGGACCTAGCGGGCCAAGGCCTAGCCACCGCGTTCACAACGACCGCATCGGTGGCTACCTCTGCCACCAGCGAGCAGCTCTACACCCGACCCTCTACCACCGAAGTCGAGTTCGCCGCCCTCGGCAACTTCTTCTCCTACCACGGTCGCCCCCTGGACGTAGACACCGGCCTCCTCTACTTCCGCAACCGATACTACGACCCCGAGCTAGGGCGCTTCATCACTGCGGATCCGCTGGGATACGTCGATGGGCCGAGCCAGTACCTCTTCGCGATGAACTCGCCGGTGGTGTTTGGAGATCCGTTGGGTTTGTACCGGGGGAGTCGCGAGGAGCAGGCTTGGGTCCGGGAGGATCTAGCCGTCGCTTCAGCGCAGCGGGCTCGTGAAGCACAGCAGGCAGAATTCAACGCTGTATCGACCTTCCTTGCTGGAGTCGATCCGGACTACAACCTTCGCGAGGAACTAGGTCTGTACTTCAACAGCCAGGGACTCGGTCTCGGTAGGGTTTCTTCGAAGGTGCAGCAATATCTGGGCCCTGCAGGAACCTGCCAGGGTGCGATCCAAGAGCTCCATTGTGGAATCGCGGATGCCTGGCCCGAGGTGGAGCTTCTGGAGTACACGACGGTTGAGGTCACGGCCCTTCTCCTCGGTGGTGTTGAAGCGAGTGCAGCCGTCAGCTCTAGCGGCCTTTCGAGAATGGCAGCTCGTAGTAGCCGCTCTGTGGCCTCGCGGAGTTCTCGCAGGTTGACGACTGGCAACTTTGCGCACCATGGACTAGAGTTTCTTGATGACGGTGTTCGGATGGCTCCGAACGCTGGGCGACAGGTTGTTCCGAGGGGGGCAGCTCGATTCCCAGAAAGGCCAGGACAGGTCCAGCACATCTTCCGAGACGCTCCCGGCCACCTCGCTGACACGCCAGCAAGCCGGAAGCTCCTGCAGGGGATTGCGGATGATGTATCAACGACTCTCGGCACGGACAGGTTCGGAAACGTCTGGTCCGCGCGAACGCTGGACGACGGCACTCAAATGTGGGTTCAGACCCGCAATGGAGTTATCCAGAATGGCGGACTGAACCAGATGCCTCGGGTCTTCAACCCAGAGACGGGCCTTTCTGGGCAGTAGGAGGATCAATGGGCGACACGCTGACCACACGAGATGCCTATGCGGCCATGTTCGCTTTTCTCGAGGAGATCTACAGGCGCACGGAGTCGGACGATCTAGGCGCGCTGCTTGGAGGTATGAGTCTCTTGGCGGATGGCGGAACCGCGGACCCCGCCCATTGGGCAGACTGGCAGGCGGCGGTACGCAAGGCAAAGGAACACAACGTCAATCTAGACCTCGATCTTGAGGGATAGTGGTGTGCGCCACCTCGAGGTGACGCTGCGGGTGGCCACCAGCGCGGAGGTCGGCGTCACCGATCTGGACTTCGACGTGGCGCGCCTCTTCGATCAGCGGCCTTCACCGTCGGCTTCGTCGCCCTGACTTGTAGGCGCCTCCGATGACGGTTTGTCGGAAGCCTCCGCCGCGGGTGTTTTGGGCCTGAAGCTCCAGCCCACCCCCGCTGGCTTTCCCTCGTCGGTGGATTGGAACTCGAACGTGGCCACGCCGTCGAAGATCTCGGCTTCGAAGGTCGAGTGCTGGACTTCCGTGCCGTCGCTGCCGGAGTAGGAGTGGTGGGTACCGCTCGTCAACTCGCAGACACGACTCTCGTAGTAGACGATCACCAAGAATCCGACGAAGGCCACGTCTCGACGGCCTGAGCTCGTGGCCGCCTTCAATTGCCCGGGCTCCCAGGTGATCCCGGTCACTATTTGCTTCTTGGTGCCGTCGAGCGGTACCTCGGTGAATTCCTCTGGCCGGATTCGCTCGAGCAGGTGGAGCAAGGTCGCGGCCGGAAACGGCGAGTGGATGAAGTCGGAGAAGAAGACGGGAGCGAAAGCGTCGACGGGGTAGCCCGCCTGCTCAGGCTGGCCCTCCGGGTCGAACAAGAACACCCCGCACTCGACTTTGTCGAAGACCCGGAACACATTGACCACCCCGGGCAGGAACCAGTCTTCGATCTCGGCAGCCGAAACCTCTGAAAGCGTCCGCAGCTCGATGCCGTGGTGGGCTGCCGTCTGCGGCGCCGAGCTGGAGAAGCCGCGAGCGCTGACGGCAATCGTCTTAGCGGCACCGAGCTTCGCGCGCTTCGTTGCCAGCTGCTCGATCCAGGTGTCGTCCGCCTTTCGGCTCCGCTTACGACACTCCACCGTGATCAGCACGTCGACCGTCCCGACCTTGTAGCGGATTGAAGCGTCCACTTCGCGGAGTCGGCCGGTGGTGAGATCTCGGATCCGGTCCGGCGACTTCACCACGGCGCCTCGCGGAGCCGCGGCGGCCTCGATGCGGGCCACGAGCTGCTCGAACTGCTGTGCCTCGGTGGCCGGGCGTGGGCCGCTGCCTAAAGGCTGATCGCCAGAGCGATAACGCCGATCCACAGGCCCAGGTGCTCCACCTACCGCTCAGCCTGCTGGAGGACGGTGTCGAGCATCTGGGAGACGAAGCGCTGTTGGCTTCGGGGGAGCTGGGAGAGCTGCTCGAGCTGCTGCTGGAGCTTGGGGGTGGGGCCGCGCTTGGCGGGAGGAGCTTCTAGACCGATCAGCTCCTCGACGGAAATGGCGAGGGCCTTGG
>JAXHTF010000217.1 GCA_034211275.1 Acidobacteriota bacterium | reverse complement strand
CCGAGGGGAGCGAGCCTGAGGAGAAAGGAGAGTCGAGGAGGAGAGAGACGCCCGTGGGCGCGGGATCAGAGCACCGGTCCGGTGGACGGCCCCAGGGAGGCGTCTCGAGAGGAGCCCCAGTGGGGGGGGCATGTGAGGAGGGGATAAAAAAAAGCCGGAGGAGGCGAGCCCGCCCCCTCCGGTGTCCACGTAACGCCGTCCTCAGCGCGTTACAAAACCAAAGTCCGGAACCGGGCAACGGTCACAAGCAGCTTCAGAATGTCGGCCAGCTGCCCGGCTCGGGACTTGGGGAGACCTCGTAAACTCGATGGTGAGATTTCACCTCGGAGGTAACTTGTCGCGGTCTCAGGGGGTAGGGAGTGGTCGGCGCTGGCTTTTGCCCCCCATAAGGCGAAAAAAATTTCACCTGGATTTTGCTAGGCGGCTTGTAGACTGCCCAAAGCCTGGAAATCAAGAGCCTGAGATTGAGAGTCCGGATTGGGGCAGTCTGGAAGCTGGCTCCCGGAGTCGGGGGAGCCTGGCATGGCCTTTGCCTCTAATAGAATAGGGCCGGCTGGAAGAGCCCATCGCGGCGCGAGATCGAGCCCCGATGGCGCGCCAATTTGACGCCCGGCCAGCCGATTTGGTGGATCGATGCCTTCAGCCGCGAGAGTCGAAGCGCTGCGAGGCTACATGAAGGGCGCGGCTCCTTTCCCCGAGCCAACGGCCGCGCCGAGTTTTTGTGAAGCGAGAGATTTCTCAAGTCCCGAAGGCCGCCCTGGCGGCTACTGCGGACGATCAGTGCAAGGAGTGAGGGTTCTCCACTTGAGGGAGATTCTGTCCGTTCCCCGCGACCCCCTGCTGAGGCTGTGCCTGCTGGCTCTGACCCTCGGAGGACTGCCCCTGGTGGGGCTGCCGGCCCATGGCCAGGCAGCACAAGGGGGCTCTACGGTGCAGGAGACCGTCGCCCGGTACGGCCTGCGGCCCATCGACCCGGCGGCGCCGGCGAGCCAGTTCACTCTGCCCGATCTGGCCGGCGGAGAAACCTCGCTGGAAGACTTCCGTGGCCGCTGGGTGTTGCTCACCTTCTGGGCCACCTGGTGCGGTCCCTGCCGCAGCGAGATGCCCTCTCTGCAACGGCTCCACGAGGCCCGCGAAGATCAGGGACTGTCGGTGGTGGGCGTCTCCATCGACGACCAGCGCCGGCCGGTGGATCCCTTTGTCCAATCCATGGGCCTGACCTTCCCCAACCTGTGGGACGGCGAGGGCCGAGTCGCCCAGGCCTATCGCGCCGGCAGCATCCCCCTCAGTTATCTGGTCGATCCCCAGGGCCGCCTGGTGGCGGTCTCCCGCGGTGCCCGGGATTGGTCCGAGCTGACCCCCATGATCGACGCCGTCCTGGCGTCGGAGACCGGCGACGATCCCACCTACGTGGCCCAAGACGAGCCGCTACAGCTGCCGGAGGTGCTCAATCCACCGTCCGCTGATCTGCGGCTCTCGGAGGAGCGGGTAGCGGCGGGGGAGCCCTTCGAGCTGGAAGTGCGGCTGCGCTGGTCGGGCAACTTCGAAGAATATTTGCCCCACCCGCCCCAGGTGGCGCTGCCGGAAGGGGTCGAGCAGGAGGCCATGACCGCCTCCACCAGCACCCAGGATGGCCGCAACGTGGTCACCTATCGCTTGACCCTGCGGGCCGCGGAGACCGGGCGCTACGCCCTCGATCCGGTGGAGCTGCGCTATACGCCGCGCTACGAGGCGGAGCCGGTGACCAGCCGGCTCAGCGGTCCGACGGTGGAGGTGGTGACGCCGGATCTGGCGGGAATGGCACCGTCCACCGTCGCCTGGGTCGCCGGAGGCACGGCGTTGACGGGCCTCTTGGCTTTCTTCGCATTTCGCTGGTTGCGCCGGCGCCCCGCCGCGGGGGGGACCGTGGAGGTGGATCCACGGCTGCGCGCGCTGGAGGGGCGCCTGGACGAAGCCCGGGCCGCCCGTCTGCGGGGCGAGGGGGCCGAGGCGGCGCGGCTCCTGGCACAGTTGGAGTTGGAGCTGGGAGTCGAAACCTCCGAGTGCCGGCATCTACAATCCATCGTCGAGCAGGCCCGCTACGGCGGCCAGGCGCCGCCGGCGCCGGAGCTCGACGGTATGCAACGACGAGTTGAACGGCGGCTGGCGGAGCTACGGCCGGATCCCGAGCAAGCACAGCGCAAGGCGTTGCGTTTGCGCCGATCCGATGCTTCGGCCTCTGCCGCCAAGACCCTTTCCGAGGAGAGACGATGAACGCGACCGCAGAGCAGCTGGCCCCGGAGATCGAGGCCCAGGCCCAAAAGCTGGACCGCCTGCGCCAGGAAGTGGCCAAGGTGATGGTCGGCCAGCAATACATGATCGACCGCCTTCTCATGGCCCTCATCGCCGATGGCCACATCCTGTTGGAGGGCATTCCGGGGCTGGCCAAGACCACCGCCGTCAAGAGCGTGGCGGACGCCATCCACACCCAATTCGCCCGCGTCTCCTTCACCCCCGATCTGCTGCCCGCGGACCTCATCGGCACCGAGATCTATCGGCCCCAAAGTCACGACTTCGTGGTCAAGCGTGGCCCTCTGTTCACCAATCTCCTCCTCGCCGACGAGATCAACCGCGCTCCGGCGAAGGTGCAGAGCGCGCTGCTGGAGGCGATGCAGGAGCGCCAGGTGACCATCGGCGACTCCACCCACCAGCTGCCCGATCCCTTCCTGGTGCTGGCGACCCAGAATCCCATCGAGCAGGAGGGCACCTACCCGCTGCCGGAGGCGCAGGTGGATCGCTTCATGCTCAAGCTCAAGGTGGGCTATCCGGACAAGCCGCAGGAGAAGGAGATCATGCGCCGCATGGCCTCCCGCCAGCGTCCGAAGGTGGAAGCGGTGCTGACCCCGGAGGAGATCGCCGCCATGCGCGCGGTGGCGGATCAGATCTACCTCGATCCCAAGGTCGAGGACTACATCGTCGACATCGTCTTCGCCACCCGCGAGCCGGCGGTGTACAAGCTCGACAAGCTCGACCGGCTCATCGACTACGGGGCTTCTCCCCGCGCCACCATCTTCCTGGCCCAGGCGGCGAAGGTTCATGCCTTCATGGCCGGCCGGCCCTACGTCACGCCCCAGGACGTCAAGACCATCGGTCCCGACGTACTGCGTCACCGGGTGCTGGTGTCCTACGAGGCGGAGGCTCAGGATTTGAGCTCCGACGATCTGATCCAGGAAATCTTCAATACCGTCGACGTGCCCTGACCATGGTTTTCGGTGCCTCCTCTCCGGCGGCGGAAGGTCGCTCTCGGGATTCTTCCGAGGCCCACGCTTCCGAGACCCTGTCGTCGGAGCTGTTTCAGAAGATCAAGTCGATCCAGATCCGCACCCAGCGGGTGGTCAACGACGCCTTCGCCGGCGAGTACGAGAGCGCCTTCAAGGGACGGGGGATGGAGTTCGAGGAGGTGCGGGAGTACCAGCCCGGGGACGACATCCGCCACATCGACTGGAACGTCACGGCGCGCATGAGCGCTCCCTACGTCAAGGTGCATCGGGAGGAGCGGGAGCTCACCGTCATGCTCTTGGTGGACGTCAGCTCTTCCGGTGCCTTCGGCAGCGGCGCCAAGCTCAAGAACGAGGTGGCGGCGGAGGTGGCGGCGCTTCTCGCCTACACCGCCATCCGCAGCAACGACCGGGTGGGGCTGATCATTTTCTCCGACCGCATTGAGCACTACATCCCGCCGAAGAAGGGCCGCGGTCACGTGTGGATGGTGATCCGGGACATCCTCACTCACCGCTCCGCCCACCGCAATACGAACCTGGAGGGTGCTCTGGAGTACATGAGCAAGGTGGTGCGCCGGCGGGCGGTGGCTTTCGTCATCTCCGACTTCCTGGACGAGGGTTTCGACCAGCGTCTACGCACCGCCGCCCGGCGCCACGACATCACCGCCGTCACCGTCGGTGACCGGCGGGAGATGGAGCTGCCGCCCATCGGCCTCATCGAGCTGGAGGATGCGGAGACCGGCGAGACCATCGTGGTGGATACCTACGACCGCAACGTCACCCAGGGCTTCCGGCTGCTGGGCGGCGACGAGCGGCGGCAGCGGGGCGAGCTCTTCCGCGCCGCCGGCGTCGGTGAGGTGGCGGTGCGGGCGGACGACGAGAACTATGTGGATTCCCTGGTGCGCTACTTCCACACTCGGGAGCGGCGCCGCTAGTGGCCTGTTTGGGCACTAGGAGCGAAGGACGATGGAGCTGAGAGAACCCCCGCGCACGCCCCCTACCGCGCCGCGAGACCCGCTGGTACGCATCTTTCTGGTGGGCCAGCTGGCGCTGTTGTTGATCATCCTGGCGGTGGTCTGGCTGCGGCCTCCGGGGCCGGATAGCGTCGCCGGCGCCGCCGCCCACCGCCGCGAGGTGGCTTCCAAGCTCAAGGCCGCCGGGGTTCTGGATCCCTCCGCCGAGCTCTTCGCCGAATACCTGGAGAGCTCCGGCGACCCGCCGGAAAAGCGCGCCCGGGTGGCCTACAGCCTGGCCACCACCTACCTGGAGCGGGGGAGCTACGAGCAGGCTCTGCGCTGGCTTTACGAGGCGGAGACCTGGGGGGCTGGCGAGCTCACCGGCGAGGTGGATCAGCGCATCGTCGAGACCCTCGAGCGCCTGGGCCGTCCCCACGCCGCCCAGGCGGCGCTGCAGTCCCGCACCGCCCTGGACGCCGACGCCGAGGCGGTGCGCCGTGCCGCGGACGATCCGGTGGTGGCGCGGGTGGGAGCGGAGGAGATCTATCGCTCCGACGTCCAGCGGGCCCTCGACCAGCTGCCTCCCCAGGCGGCCCAGGCCTTCCAGGCACCGGACCGCCGCCGAGAGCTGCTGCAGAAGGTGGTGGCGGATCGGCTGCTGTGGCGCAAGGCGGTGAAGCTGGGCTACGACCGCGATCCGGAGGTCCAGCGCCAGGAGGCGGAGGTGCTACGCCAGCTGGCGGTGGGGCGGCTGGTCGAGCGCGAGGTGCTGGCCAATCTGAGCGTCGACGAGACCGACCTGCGGACCTTCTACCAGGCCCACCAGCAGCGCTATCAGCGCCCGCCGGAAAACGAAGGGGAAGAGCCTCAGACCGTGCCCTTCGAGCAGGCGCGGCGGCAGGTGGAGCAGGACTATAGGCAGGTCAAGGCCCAGGCGGCCTACCAGGAAATGGTGGAGACGGAGCTCTCCACCGCCGACGTGGAGCTCTTCCCGGAGCGGCTTGATGAGCAGTCTTCAGACAATAGGAGCGGCGAGAGCAATGGCTGATCCGCGATCCGAGAACGGCTCGGGCTCCGCCGTGCCGAAGACGCCGCCCGCGAGAAGCTCTGCGGCGGGAGATCTCGTGACGGGGGGCTCTACTGGTGGCTTTCCTGGCGGCTTGATGGGGGGGCTGCTGTCCGGGTGGCTTGTCGTTGAGCTCATCCTGCTGGCGGTGATGCTGATGATCTCGGCGGCCTGCGGGCAGTCGCCGGAAGCTCCGGAGTCAGAGGAGTCGAAGCCGCCGGTCATCGCCGAAGCCTCGGTGGACCGGGCGGTGGCCACCACCGGCGACCTCATCACCTACACCGTCACCGTCGACTACCGCCCCGGCTACGACGTGGAGATCCCCGAGCCCGGGGCGGAGATCGCCGGCTTCCGCATCGTCGAGGTGGGGGCAGAGGGGCCTGAGGAGGACGGCGACCGCGTCGTGGAGTCGCGCTGGTACCAGCTGCGGGCGGATCTGGTGGGTTCCTACGTGCTGCCGCCGGTGACGGTGACCTACCGGGCGGCGGAGGATGCTTCGGCCCCGGAGCCGGCAGCCGCCGAGGACGAACAGTCGGACGACGACTCCGAAATCGATTCCCAGACCTCTGCTGCTGCGACCTCCACGGTGGAGACCGTGCAGACTTCCGCCATCTTCGTCGAGGTGGCTTCGGTGCTCCCCACCGAGGGTGGTGCCGACGACATCCGCGACATCAAGCCCTTGCAGCCGCCGCCGGAAGCGGTGCCCTGGCGCTGGATCGCCATCGCCGCCGGAGCGCTGCTGCTGGCGGCCCTGGGATGGTGGTGGTGGCGTCGCCGTTCCCGGCGCCCCGCTGCGCCGCCGGTGCCGCCCCACGAGGTGGCCTTTCAGGCGTTGGACGAGCTCCGGGGCAGCGATTTCGACGATCCGGAGGCGGTGCGCCGCTTCCACTTCGCCATCTCCGAGGTGGTACGGGTGTACATCGAAGGCCGCTGGGGGCTCAACGCCACGGACCTCACCAGCGAGGAGATCATCGCCCGTCTGTCCCAGCTCTCCGGTCTCGCCGGGGAGCAGGCGGTGAGCCTGCGGCGCTTCCTGCTGGATACGGATCAGGTCAAATTCGCCGACCACGAGCCCACCCGGGAAGAGATTCACCAGACCTACGAGCGCGCCCTGGGCTTCGTCGAGGCCACCCGGCCGGTGGCGGAAGCCGAGAGCGCCGCCAACGGTGAGAGGGGCGGCGAGCCGGGCGGCCAGAAGGGCAGCGATACCGAGGAGCAGGCGGCGTGAACGAGCTTTTCTTCTCCGATCTGGATCTGCTGTGGGTCCTGGGGCCGCTCTTTCTGTTCTGGCTCTTGTTCTGGGGGTGGCGCGCCACTCGCCGGCGCAGCGGTGCGGTGCGTTTCTCCAACATTCGGATCCTGCAGCAGATCAAGACCTCCCGCACCCTTTTCCTGCGGCGGCTGGTGATGGCGCTGCGGGTGATCACCGTGGCCTTGCTCATCGTCGCCTTCGTGCGGCCCCAGACCGGTCGCAGCCACACCCAGGTGCGCACCGAGGGCATCGACATTGTGCTGGTGGTGGATACCTCCGGCTCGATGCGCGCCCTGGATCTGGACTCGGACCGCCAGATCTCCCGACGGCGCAACCGTCTGGCGGTGGCCAAGGGGGTGGTGGAAGAATTCATCGAGCGGCGGCCCAACGACCAGATTGGCCTGGTGGTCTTCGGTGAGGAGGCGTTCACCCAATGCCCCCTGACCCTCGACCACGGCATCGTGTCCACCTTCCTCGAGCAGTTGGAGATCGGCATGGCCGGTGACGCCACCGCCATCGGTTCGGCACTGGGTACGGCGGTCAAGCGGCTCAAGGACTCGGAGGCCAAATCGAAGGTGATCATCCTGCTCACCGACGGCCGCAACAACGCCGGTGTCCTGTCGCCGGCGAAGGCGGCGGAGGTGGCGGAGACCTTCGGCGTCAAGGTCTACACCATCGGTGCCGGCACCCGCGGTCAAGCACCGTTCATCGTCGACTCCTTCTTCGGCAAGCAGGTGGTCTACGAGGACGTGGAGCTGGACGAGGAGTCGCTGCAGGCCATCGCCGAGCGCACCGGTGGTGCTTACTTCCGGGCTGAGGACGAGGAGGCCCTACAGGCCATCTATGGGCAGATCGACGAGTTGGAAACCACCGAGATCACCACCGACACCTACATGGAATACAACGAGCGCTTCCGCTGGTTCGTGCTGCCGGCGGTCTTCCTGCTGTTGCTGGAAGTGCTGCTCCTGGGAACCCGATTCCGCAAACTGCCATGAGCTTCGACCAACCCACACCCGACCGCCTTCGTCCCAGCGGATTGCGCTCCGGCGCGGCCCGTCTCGCCGGGCTCGTAGCCGGCTTGCCGCTGCTCCTCACCGGTTGTTCCGAGGTGCAGGTAGGGAGCCCGGATTCGCTGTGGCTGCTATGGCTGATCCCGCTGCTGCTGCTCTTCTTCATCTACTCCTTCCGCACCCGCACCCGGCTGCTGCGCCGCTTCGCCACCCCGCAGATGCTGCGGCGTCTCACCGCCGGCGTCAGCCGCCCACGGCAATATCTCAAGGCGGCGTTGGTGCTGCTGGGGTTGCTGGCCTGTGTGGTGGCCTTGGCCAAGCCGCGCTACGGTTTCACCTGGGAGGAGGTCCAGCGCAAGGGCGTGGACATCGTGGTGGCCCTGGACGTCTCCGACAGCATGTTGGTGGAGGACGTGGAGGCCGGCGGCGGCCTCAGCCGGCTGGAGCGCGCCAAACGCGAGATCGCCGACCTGCTGGATCTGCTGGAAGGGGACCGCATCGGCCTGGTGGCCTTCGCCGGCACCGCCTTCGTGGAATGTCCCCTGACCCTCGACTACGGGGCGGCGGAGCTTTTCCTGGACAATCTCGATACCGACCTGATTCCGATCAAGGGTACCGACCTGGCCAGCGCTCTGAGCACCTCCCTGGAGGCTTTCGAGGGAGCCAGCAACTCTTCCCGGGCGATCATCCTCATCACCGACGGTGAGGACCACAGCGGTGCGGCCCTGCGCGCCGCCGAAGAGGCCCAGACACAGGGAGTGAGGGTCTTCACCATCGGCATCGGTCGTGACGAGGGGGCCCCCATCCCGGCCCCCGGCGGCGGCTTTCGCCGGGACCGCCGAGGGGAGATCGTGCTCAGCCGCCTGGACGAGCCGACGCTGCAGAAGATCGCCCTCGACACCGGCGGCAGCTATGTGCGCTCGGTGACCGGCGACGTGGACCTGGAGAAGATCTACTCCCAGGGCATCAAGGCGACCCTGGAAGACCAGGAGCTGGGCTCGCGGCGGCGCCAGCGGTGGGAGGAACGCTTCCAGTGGGCACTGGCGCTGGCGCTGCTCTCCCTCATGCTCGAGCCTTTGATCTCCGAACGGCGACGAGGTGTTTCCAATGGCTGATCGTGGATGGCTTCAATCTTCGAGCTGCAACCTGCTTCTCGCCGGGTTCCTCGGCGGACTCATCGTGCTGGGCCTGCCGACGGCGCTGGCGGCCCAAGGCGCGCCGCAGGGACCCTCGGTTCCCCCGGCCCAAGGACCCGCGACCTCCGGTGCTCCGGCCCAGTCCGGTCCTGGGGATCGTGAGGCCGGCGGCGCTCGGCGTATCGGCGATCCCTACGAAGCCTACGACCAGGGGGTCTACGACCAGGCGTTGCAGGGCTTCGTGGATCAGCAAGTGGAGCGCCCGGAGGATCCCGCGGTAGCCTTCAATATCGGCAGCTCCCACTACCAGATGAAGGACTACGAGGCCGCCCAGCGCTCCTTCGCCGCCGCCGCCTTGAGCGCGGACCCGAAGCTGCAGCAGCAGGCGGTCTACAACCTGGGCAACGTCGCCTTCCGCCAGGGCAAGCTGGAGGAGGCGGTGGAGCATTACAAGCGGGCCCTGGAGCTGGACCCGGACGATCAGGACGCCAAATTCAATCTCGAATTCGTCCGCGACGAGATCCGCCGCCGCCACGAAGAGAATCAGAAGCGGCAGCAGGAGCAGCAGAACCAAGACCCACAGAACCAAGATCAGCAGCAGCAGGACGGCCAAGATCAGCAGAATCAGGATCAACAGAACCAGGACCAGCAGAATCAGGATCAGCAAGGCCAAGATCAGCAGGATCAGGGGCAGGACGGCCAGGATCAACAGCAGGATCAGGGCCAGCAGGATCAACAGGGTGACCAGGGCCAACAAGGTCAGCAGGGCCAGGATAGCGACAACGACGGTCTGCCGGACGAGGCGGAGCGCAACGCCCAGAATCCCACCGACCCTCAGAACCCGGACTCCGACGGTGACGGGCTGAAGGACGGCCAGGAGGACCGCAACGGCAACGGCCAGGTGGATGAAGGGGAGACCGATCCCAACGACCCGGACAGCGACGACGACGGCGTCAGCGATGGGGAGGAAGCGCAGCAGCAGGCGGCGCAGAACCAGCAGCAGCCCCAGGAGGGTAGCGACGGCGCTCAAGGCGGTGCCGCCCAGGCCATGGAGGGATCTCCCGAGGGCATGACCCCGGAGGAAGCCGAGCGCTATCTGCGGGCGCTGGAAGAAGGACAGCCGGACCGTTCCCGGGATCCCCGCCGCGGCCGCCGCGGCCGCCCGGAGAAGGATTGGTGAGGCGAGTGACGACTCTGACTCCAGACCCCTTGCACGGGTGGGCCCGGGCGACGGTTCTTTGCGCGGTGCTGATGGCGGGATTGCTGATGGCTGTCAGCGCCGCCGCCGATGGCATCCAGGTCACCATCGACCGGCCGGAGGCCACCATCGAGGACCAGCTGGTGCTCTCGGTGGCCATCGAGGGCAGCCAGCGGGTGCAGCCGGAGCTGCCGGATCTCTCCGCCTTCGAGGTCTACTCCCGGGGCAGCTCGCGGCAATTCACCAGCGTCAACGGCCGGGCGACGCGCAGCGTCACCTACACCTATGTGTTGGTTCCCAAGCGTACCGGCACCTTCACCATCGGCGCCGCCACCGCCGAGGTGGATGGCCGCACCTATGAGAGCCAGCCGTTCCAGGTGAAGATCCTCGAAGCCTCCGCCGAGCCCCAGGAAAGCCGGGACCTGTTCACCCGCGCCACGGTCTCCACCACCCGGCCCTACGTTGGGCAGCAGGTGATCTACACCTGGCGCTTCTACCGCCGAGTGCGGGTGGGGGACGCCCGCCTCGAGCCCCAGGACTTCCAGAATATGTTGGTCGAGGATCTGGGGGAGGTGCGGGAGTACCAGACCACGGTCGAGGGCCAGCAATTCTTCGTCAGCGAGATCCGCAAGGCCATCTTCCCGCAGGAAGACGGCACCCTCGAGGTGCCGGGCTCGCGGCTCACCTGTCAGGTGGCGGTGCGCTCCGGCCGGCGCCGCGGACTGTTGGGGGACTTCTTCGGAGCCAGCGAGACCAAGGTTCTACGCAC
>JAXHTF010000216.1 GCA_034211275.1 Acidobacteriota bacterium | reverse complement strand
CGGCGATCTCCACCGGGTCGGTGGTGGCGTTGAAGACCACGACCAGCGCCGCAGCCTTGCGGTCGATATCACCGTCGGGGTCGGAGACGCTCATCACCACCACGCCGGGGATCTGATCGACTCCGGTGTTGTGGAAGGCGACCCGGTCCTTGACCTCCTGGCCGTCCCGCAGACGGAAGAGCTTCGAGCTCCGCCGGATGCGTAGCAGCTCCCGGAAGTGCTCGGAGACCAGCTCCAGATCCGCCTGCTGCGGCGCTAGCGTGGGATCCGCCAGCAGCGGCGCCATGATCGGCCAGTTGTCCTGGTTCTTCTCCGCCACCGGCAGGCCATTGCCCCAATTGTTGGTCTCGAAGGTCCAATCGATCTGGTTGAACCAATCACCGGAATTGAAGCTGTCCCGATCCATCGACTTCGAACGCAGGAAGTCCTGGCCGGCGTGGAAGAAGGGGATGCCCTGACCGAGGGCGACGATGCTGTTGCCCAGCATCTGCATGCGCACCCGGTCGTCCAGGGTCGCCGTGTCCGCCGCCTTCAGCTGCAAGGCGTCGAAGAGGGTCTCATTGTCGTGGGCGGCGATGTAGGTGATGTTCTCCTGCGGGTCGGCGGTGTAGCCCGCCTGCTGCCCGAAATAGTCCACCTGATCGGAGCGCACGAGGTTGCCGTCGGCATCGACGAAGGTGTAGTCGGCGATGTCGCCGGCGAGACCGACGCGGATCCAATCGGTGATGTGCAGGAGCTGAGCCCGCTCGTCACCCTGGGGGCTGCCGTTGGACTCGTAGAACAGGCCGTTGATGAAGCCCTGAGCGTCCAGGGCGCTGAACGGATTGCCCCCCCGCACACCGTCCCGCAGGCGATCGCTGAAGGTGCCGATGCCGGTGCCCGCCATGTTGGCCTGGGTGGCGTTGATGCCGCGGGCATTGTCGGCCACCTCACCGAAGTTCCAGCCCTCGCCGTAGACGTAGATCTCGGAGCCGTCCACCCCGTCGTCGCGCAGGGTGAGAGCGTCCAAGGCCTCGCGCAGGTTGAGCATATTGGCCTTCATGTGGTGCCCCATGAGGTCGAAGCGGAAGCCATCGACCTTGTACTGGGTCGCCCAGGTGAGCACCGAGTCGATCATGAGTTTTTCCATCATGGCGTGCTCGGAGGCGGTGTTGGGGCAGCAGGAGCTCATCTCCACAGCACCGTCGGCGTTGAGCCGGTGGTAGTAGCCGGGGACGATCTTGTCGAGCACCGATTTGTCGTTCTGACCGGCGGAGTTGGTGTGGTTGTAGACCACGTCCATCACCACCCGCAGCCCGGTGCGGTTCAGCGCCTGCACCATCTGGCGGAACTCGCGGATGCGCGCCGGACCGTCCGGATCGGTGGCGTAGCTGCCCTCCGGAACGGTGTAGTGGTAGGGGTCGTAGCCCCAGTTGAAGCCGTCCTGATCCTTCACCGCTTCGATGGCGGCCTGCTGCATCTCCGAGTCCGGCGGATAGCTCGCCAGGTCGCCGGCGGGCTCCAGCTGGTCCTCCCGCCGCTCCGGCACCGTGGCGATGTCGAAGGACGGCAGCAGATGGACGTGGGTCAGCCCGGCGAAGGAGAGGCGGCGCAGATAGCGCATGCCGTCGGAGCCCAGGTTGGCGAAGGCCTTGAAGGTCCCGCGGTCTTCGGCATCGACGCTCTGGTCGGCGATGCTGAAGTCGCGCACGTGGAGCTCGTAGAGAACGATGTCCTCGGGAGCGGAGTACCAGGGCTTGCGCAGGAAGTCCCAGAGGATCGGCTTGAGGAAGGGGTCGTCGAGGCTGACGATCTGGCTCCGCCGGCTGTCGGCAGCGAGGCTCACCGAGTAGGGATCGGTGACCAGGTTGGTCACCACCGCGCGGGTGGCGGGGGTATAGACCTCGACCTCGTAGAGGTAGTACTGGCCGTACCAGCTCGGCCCGCCGGCGGCGCTCCACACCCCGGTGAGGGGATCCTCGGTCATCACCACCGTCTCGCTGGGCGAAGCGGCGTCGGAGCTGTCGTAGAGGTGCAGGCTCACCGCCTGGGCGGTGGGAGCCCACAGATGGAGCGAGATGCCAAAGCCGGAGAACACCGTCCCCAACTCGCCGGGGTAGAAGAAGAGGTCGTCGAGGACGCCGGGGATCTGGATCGAGGTGGCGTCCAGCAGCGCTCCGTCGGCAACGGCGGAGACGGCGGTCTGGGCCTTGAGGATCTGCGGCACCAGGTTGAGGTCCGCGGGATCCAGCCGCAGCGCCCGGTAGCCCGCCAGGTGGGGGAATTTATCCGTCACCTCCGACGGCAGGCCGGCGGCATCGAGGGTCAGCTCGACCGAGCCGTCGGCGCCGGTGACGCCGTCCGGGTCGAGGCCGAGATCGGCGGTGGCGGACCAGTGGAGCTCGAAGACGGTGCTGGCCGGGGTGGCTCCCAAATTCCAGGCGAGCACGTCCTCCGCCACCCAATGGGCGCGGGAGAGGTTGAGATTGCCGGTGGGGGCGCCGGTGGCGCTGACGGTCAACACGTGGGTGCTCACATCATAGGAGAAGAAGGTCTCGGCGCAGGCGGACGGCACGGTGAACGGGATGTTGGCGCCCCCCGGCGCGCCGTTGGCGCCGTAGTTCTCGTCCCAAGCTTCGTTGTGGGCGACCTTCACTTCGTAATCCCCGGCGGGAAGTTTGTTGGTGCTGAAGGTGAAGATCCCGTCCCCGTCGGGATCCTGCAGCCAGGAGCGCAGGCACCATGGCTGCCAGTCCCCAGGGCAGCCCAGCTCGCTCTGGAAGCTGCCGGCGGCGACGGCGATCTCGGACGTTTGATCGCTGGTGACCCAGTGGGTGGTGTCGTCGTAGTAGAACTTCACCGTCGTCGGGTCGGCCAGGGAGAGGGGAATGTTGGGGCCGTTGGGAGTGGCGTTGGCGCCGTAGTTCTCGTCCCAGGCGTCGTTGATGGCAGCCTTGTATTCGTAGTCGCCGGTGGGGAGGGCGAAGGAGCCCTGCCAGACGGTGTCGTCGGCATCGTAGGCCAGATGGGTGGCGGCGCAATCCGGTTGCCAGTCGCCGGGGCAGCCCAGCTCGCTCTGCAGGCTGCCAGCGATGGTAACGCTCCCGGGCTGGGCGATTGCCGGCGCGGTATCGGCGGTGAGCACATGACTCGCCAGGTCGTATTCGAAACGCATGTCGGCGCAGTCGGCGGGCACCGAGAACGGGATGTTGGCACCGTTGGCCACGCCGCCGGCGCCGTAGTTCTCGTCCCAGGCCTCGTCGTGGGCGGCCTTCATCTCGTAGTTGCCGGCGGGCAGGCGGCCGGTCTCGAAGACGAAGGTGCCGTCATCGTCGGGATCCTGCAGCCAAGACTGCAAGCACCATGGCTGCCAATCGCCGGAACAGCCCAGCTCGCTCTGGAAGCTGCCGGCGGCGGTGACGATGGTGGAGTTCTGGTTGTCGGTGATCCAGTGGGTCTTGTGATCGTAGAAGAATTTGACGTCGGTCTCCGCCGCCAGGGAGAGGGGAATGTTGGCGCCGTCGCGCACGCCGCCGAGACCATAATTCTCGGTCCACGCGTCGTTGAGGGGCGCTTTGTATTGCCAGTTGCCGGCGGGGACGGTGAAGATCTGCTGCCAGACGTCGTCCTCGGCGTCGTAGGTCAGGTAGGTGGCAGCGCAATCCGGCTGCCAATCACCGGGGCAGCCGAGCTCTTCCTGGAGGTCGCCGGCGACGGTGACCGTGGCGGGATCCGGCGTGTCGGAACCGAAGGCCGGCAACACCACCAGGGCACACAGCCCCAGCACGATGGCCATCGGCAACCAACCCCGCAGGGAGCGGGGCCGCAGGGAATTGGAACGGGCGAAGGATGGGGAACGCATAATACCTCCGAAGACGGTGTCGGTTCGGCCCGGAGGGGGTCGGTGAGTGGAGTCCGGACACGAATTCACCGACAAATGTGAGTAAACCGCTTCAAAATGAAGTATATGCAACGCAACGGGACGAAGGAACGGGTGTCGAGCGGAATGTCACGCGCTCTGGAAGCTTTTCTCAGCTGCCGGAGGCGGCAGCCGGACGGGACTCAGATGACTGTCCGGCGAGGACGCCGGTAGACGCAGAGGAAGACGCCGGCGAGCACCACCACTCCACCCACCAGCAGGTCGCCAGTGGGCCGGCGATCCAGCCACAGCCACTCGAAGCACAAGGCCAGGGGCGGATTGAGGAAGACGAAGGCGGCGGCGGTGCTGGCGGAGAGCCGGCGCAGGGCCACGTACCACAGCCAGAAGGCCAGTACGGTGCAGCCCAGCGCCAGGAAGAGAGCGGCTCCCCAACGCTCCACCCCCCAATGAGACAAGCGCTGGTGGAGGTCAGCGTCGAAGCCGGAGAACAACAGCGCCGGAAGGCTACCGAGGCCGAGCACCAAGAAGGTCAAGTGCAGGGGCGAATGGTCCGCCAGCAGGGGCTTGCCCAGCACGGTGTAGAAGGCCCAGCACACCGGCGCCCCCAGCAGCAGCAGAGCGTCCCGCAGATAGGCCGGTTCCACCGCCCGGCCGGCGCCGTGGACCACCACCCAATAGATGCCGGTGAACGCCACCACCAGCCCCAGGGCCTTGCGCCAGCTGACCCGCTCCTGCCGCAGCGCTACCGCCAGCAGGAAGGTGAGCACCGGGTTGAGGACAATGATCAGCGCCCCAGTGCCGGCGGAGACCCGCTGGTGGCCGGCGCCGAAAGCGAGGTTGTAGCCCCACACGTTGCACACCGCCAGCACCACCACCAAAAGGCCGTGATGGCGCAGCAGCTCCAGCGCTTGGCGCCGCGCCCCGCCGAAGAAGGCGAACCAACCCAGGCACCACAGAGCCACCGGGGCGAAGCGCATCTCGACGAATTGCAGCGCTCCCAGGCGCTCCTGAGCCGGCAGGTCGTCCCCCACCAAGAGGCGGGCGGCGATAAAGGAGTTGGACCAGAGCAGGAAGACGAAGACGAGCAGCAGGAAGGCGGGCCAGCGGCGGGGCTCGGTGGGCTCACCGGGCTCGGTGGGCTCGGCGGGGGCCCCAGGCAGAGTCGCCGGTGAGCTCACAGCGGTCAAGGCTCTTCCGCGGAGCTCGCGGCTGCGGCACCGGGGTGGCCGTCCCGGCGAACGTCCCGGCGAGCGTCCCGGCGTATGTAACGCTGAAAGCTCAGATCCCAGGCGTGGCGCTCGTCCGCCGGCCGGTGCTCTTCCTCCGCCAGCTCCCAGACCGCGGGGTCGAGAGGAGGAAAGAAGGCGTCCCCCTCCACTTCGCCGTGGACCACGGTGAGCAGCACGTCGTCCGCCAGCTCCAGCGCCCGGCGATAGACCTCGCCGCCACCGGCGACAAAGACCTCTTGCTCCCCCGCCAGCTCCAGCGCCCGGGGCAGCGACGACGCCACTTCTACGCCCTCGGGCCGGTAGCCATCATCGCGGCTGAGCACGACGGTGCGCCTCCCCGGCAGCGGCCGGCCGATGGATTCGTAGGTCTTGCGCCCCATCACCAGCACGTGGCCCATGGTCGCGGCCTTGAAGCGTTTGAGATCCGCCGGCAGCCGCCAGGGCAGCTGGTTGTCCCGACCGATGACTCGGTTTTCGGCCATGGCGGCGATGAGGTGAATCCGGCTCATGATGCTGTGGCTGTTCGCTGAGGGCTCAGACCACAAGTCAAACAGCAATGGGCGCGGCGATGTGCGGATGGGGATCGTAGCCTTCGAGGCGGAAATCTTCGTAGCGAAAGTCGAGCACCGACTCCACGTCCCGCAGCAGCTTCATGCGCGGCAGCGGCCGCGGCTCGCGGGTGAGTTGGAGGCGCGCCTGCTCCAGGTGGTTGCGGTAGAGGTGGACGTCTCCGAAGGTGTGGACGAAATCCCCCGGCTCGAGCCCCGTCGCCCGAGCCATCATCATCGTCAGCAACGCATAGGAGGCGATATTGAACGGCACCCCCAGGAAGAGGTCGGCGCTGCGCTGGTAGAGCTGGCAGGAGAGCTTGCCCTCGGCGACGTAGAACTGGAAGAGCAGATGGCAGGGCGGCAACGCCATCTCCTCCAGCTGACCGACGTTCCAGGCGCTGACGATGTGGCGACGGCTGTCCGGATTGGAGCGAATCTGCTCCTGGACCTGGGTGATCTGGTCGATGGACCCGCCGTCGGCGGTAGGCCACGAGCGCCACTGGGAACCATAGACCGGCCCCAGCTCCCCGTCCTCGTCGGCCCAGGGATCCCAGATCCGCACCTTGTTGGCCTTGAGGTAGGCGATATTGGTCTCGCCTTGGAGAAACCACAGCAGCTCGTGAAGGATCGAGCGCAGGTGAAGCTTCTTGGTAGTGAGGAGGGGAAAACCCGCTCCCAGGTCGAAGCGCATCTGGTGACCGAAGATGCTGACGGTGCCGGTGCCGGTGCGATCTTCCTTGGTCACACCGTGGTCGAGAACGTGGCGCATGAGCTGGAGATATTGCTGCATGGTGAGCTCCGCCGCGACTCTAGCCAAGACGCCCCTCCAGCGCAAACGTCCATTGCTGGTATCCTGCGTTCATGAGCAAGATCTCCAGCGCTCCCCCCGTAGAGCCCTCCGCAGAAGTCACCGCGGAGGCCGCCGGCCGCCGGGTGTCCTTCGACGACGAGCCCCTGATCCTCGTGGACGGGGAGGATCGCGTCGTGGGGCACCTGCCCAAAGCCGAGGCTCACGTCGGGGAGGGCGTGTTGCACCGCGCGTTTTCCGTCTTTCTCTTCGACGACCAGGGCCGCGTGCTGATGCACCAGCGGGCGGCGGGCAAGCCCCTCTGGCCGCTGATCTGGTCCAACAGCTGTTGCTCCCATCCCCGCCGCGGCGAGGAGGTGGAGTCGGCGGTGCGGCGGCGCCTGAAGGAAGAGCTGGGCATGGAGTCGAACGCGGTCTTCCTGTACAAATTCGAGTATCAGGCCCGCTATGACGAGAGCGGCTCGGAGCACGAGCTGTGCTGGGTCTTCGCCGGCCACGCCACCGGCGAGCCGCGCATCAACCCCACCGAAATCGCCGACTGGAGCTGGATGAGCCCGGAAGAAGTGGATCGGGAGCTAGAAGAGCATCCGGACCGCTGGAGCCCTTGGTCCAAGATGGAGTGGCGGCGGATTCGGGACCAGCACTGGCCTCAGGTGCAGGCGCTCCTGCCGGCGGCTTCCTCGACCTGAGAGCAGGATCAGTTGGTGACCGGAGGCTCTTCCACCGAGGCGGTCTGGGTGGGATCCTCGGCCATGCGCAGGAGGGTGAGGAGGATTCCCCGGCGATCCTCGGCACCGGCCTCCAAGAGGGCCTGCTTCTCCGCCGGCGCGAAGGGGAGGGCCACCGCCAGCCCGTTGACCAGCAGCGGCTCCGGCAGGACGCTCAGGCGCTCCATGTCGAGGTTCAGCTGCTGCGCCTGGGCGAAGACCTTCACCGCTTCCAAAAGCTCCTCCGACGGTGGCTGGGCAGGAGTCTCCGCGGGCTCGTCGTCGAAGTCGGCGTAGTCCACCGCCACCCTCCGATAGCCGCGCTCGAAGAGCGGCATCTCCTCGCGAATGCGGAAGCGGTGGACTCCCATGAGGGCCACCAGGAAGCGGCCGTCGGGGGTCTCCTGGCACTCCTCGATGCGGCCGGCACAGCCGACGCCATAAAGCTCCGGCACGTCCTTCTCGGCGCCGGGGAGAGGCCGGTTGTCCTGGCGCGGCACCAGCGGCTGGATCATGCCGATATAACCCTCGCCGTCCAGGGCGTCCTGCACCAGATTCCGGTAGCGCGGCTCGAAGACGTTGAGAGGCAGCCAATTCCCCGGCAACAGAAGCGTGCCGGTGAGGGGAAAGAGGGGCAGCACCTCGGGCAGCTCGGAGATCGGCGGCGGAGTGGATTTGCTGGTCATCTCAGCGGCAGTCTAACAAGGTCCACCCCCCTTACCGGCGATTCTGTCGACGAAGAGTTCCCCCTGCACAGGCCGGTCTCCCGGCTCCCTCGACCGCCTCCAACCCTCCGCTCATCGAGACTGCCCGCAGCCCTCACCGGCCTGCTATGCTCTGCCCATCATGCAAATCCACCTGAGAAAAGTTCAAGATGTCGCCATCGTCGCTCCCAAAGGGCGTCTGGTGGCAGGAGTCGGAGATGAAGCCCTGCACCGTGTGCTCCATGAGCTGCTGGAGGGCGATTGGCAGAAGATCCTCCTCGACCTGAAGGAAGTGTCTTACATCGACAGCTCCGGCATCGGTGAGCTGGTGGACGGCCTGCGATCTGCCCAGGCGCTGGGGGTGGCGATCAAGGCGACCCCCATGGCCGAGAAGGTCGAACGGGTGCTACGGCTGAGCCAGATCCTGCCCCTGATGGATGTCGCCCCGGATGAAGCCACCGCGTTGCGAGCCTTCGGCGTCGACCCCGCCGCCCTCGAGACGGAACCCGAGGGCGAGGTCGTCGAAGAGCCGGCGGGCTAGAGTCATCCGCCCCCCGGAGAGAGCCCTCTCCCAACGCACAGCCCCAACCCAAAGCATCAACGCCTAGCCCTGGGCCCCAGCCCGAAAGTACAGCCAAGATCCGACCGTGAGCCGCACCGACCAGCCTCCCCGCCAACACGCCTCCGACGAGGATCGGAACGGCAAGCCCACTCCCGAGCTGCCGGAGGAGATCAACGGTATCTTTCACTGGCTGCGGTGGGCGGCCCTGCTGGCACCTCTGCTGCTGGTGGCGGTGCTGGAGGGTTCGCGCTACTTCCTCAGCCCGTACATCTCGCCGGTCATCGACCGCGTTGCGCTGGTCATCCTCTTGGTGGTCCTGTCGCTGATTTGCGCCATCCTCATCCTCAAGCCCCTGGAAACCCTCAACCAGCGCCTGATTCGGCAGAATCAAGAGCTCTTGGGCCTCCACCAAGCGGGACTGGCGGTGGTGGCGGAGCTGTCCCTGGAAGCCGTCTTGCAGAAAGTGGTGGACCAAGCCCGATCCCTCCTCGAGGCCCGCTACGGCGCCCTGTCGGTGACCGACGGCGACCAGCGCATCGAGGCCTTCATCACCTCGGGTATGAACGACGAGGAAAGCCGCCTCATCGGCGATCCGCCGAAAGGTCAGGGGCTCCTGGGAGTGGTACTGCAACAGGGAGAGCGGCTACGCCTGGGAGAGATGAGCAGCGATCCCCGCGCCACCGGCTTTCCCCTGCACCACCCGGATCTCAAATCCCTGCTGGCGGTGCCGGTGGTGTGCGAGAAAAGCCCCTACCGCGGCAATCTCTATCTGAGCGAGAAAGAAGACGACACTCCCTTCCATCCCGAGGATGAGGAAACCCTGGTGCGCTTCGCCACCCAGGCCGCCATCGCCATCGACAACGCCTACCTACACCGCCGCATCGCGGAGCTGGCGGCGGCGGAGGAGCGGCTACACATCGCCCACGACATGCACGACGGGCTGGCGCAGCTCATCGCCTACGTCAACGCCAAAGTCCAGGCGGCGCGGGAGAACCTGCTGCAGAATCGCCTGGACACCGCCGCCGAGCAGCTCGACCAGCTCTCCGTCACCGCCCGCCAGGCCTACGGCGACGTGCGCAGCCAGATCCTCGACCTGCGCTCTTCCTCCCGTGCCGGCCGCGGCGAGCTGGCGGACACCCTGGAGACCTATGTCGAGCAGTGGCGCCAGCAGAGCGGGCTGCGGGCCGAGCTGGAGCTGGAAGGCGAGCTCCACGACCTCGAGCCCATGGTCGAGCTGCAGCTGCTGCGCATCATCCAAGAGAGCCTGGCCAACGTGCGCAAGCACGCCGGCGCCAGCTGCGTCCAGCTGAACCTGAAACGGGTCGAGCGCTCCCTCGAGGTGCAGATCCAGGACGACGGCCAGGGCTTCGACCCGGACCGCCTGACTCCCAGCGCCAGCCCCCGCTTCGGCCTGTCCACCATGCGCGAGCGAGCCGCCTCCATCGGTGCCAGACTACACATCAGATCAGAATTGAAGCAGGGTACGACGGTGACCGTGCACGTGCCCAACGCCCAGCTCAAACCGGAGATTTACCATGCGACTGGTCATCGCGGATGATCACGCCCTATTCCGCGATAGCCTGCGCAGCCTGCTGGAGGCGCGGGATATCGAGGTGGTCGGCGAAGCCGCCGACGGCGAAGAAGCCATCGAGCTGACCCACCGGCTGAAGCCGGACCTGGTGCTCATGGATCTGCGCATGCCGCGCATGAGCGGCATCGAAGCCACCCGCCGCTTGTGCGCCGAGCTGCCGGCGGTGAAGGTGGTGGCCCTCACCGCCTCCCACGACGACGATGATCTCTTCGAGACCCTCAAGGCCGGCGCCCAGGGGTACATTCTCAAGGATTTGGAAGCGGAGCATTTCTTCCGCTTGCTGTCAGCGGCGGAGCGTGGCGAACCCGCTCTCACGCCGTCCATGGCGGCCAAGATGCTGCACGAATTCGCCCGCGCCGGCCGCGACGATCCCGCCGATGCCGAACATCCCTCGGACAGCGGCGCCGGGCCGCGCAACCCCACCGAGCTGACGGATCGCGAGCAGGAAGTCCTCGACCTCCTGGTCAGCGGCATCACCTCCAACCGTCATCTGGCCGGCAAGCTCGGGGTGAGCGAGAACACGATCAAATTCCATGTCCGCAACATCCTCGACAAACTCCACCTCCACAGCCGCGCCCAAGCCGTCGGCTACGCCGTACGGCACGGGCTGGTGGACCCGGGAGAGAGTTGACGCTCCGGGACCTACCGGCTATCCCGAAGATTGCGGATCGAGTGGGCTCCGGCTGACCGGAGCTAGCCTCATGGCATGGTGGGCTGGCGCCCACCCTACGCGCGAAGGTGCACC
>JAXHTF010000215.1 GCA_034211275.1 Acidobacteriota bacterium | reverse complement strand
TTCGTGATGGACTCCAAGGGCCTCAACGTGGGCCTGAGTGCCGTAACCTCGGACTATTGGCAGGGCGACGAAGCCAAATTCCAGAAGACCTTCGGCGAAGGTCCGTGTCGGTGCTGGCGGGGGCCGGAATCTTCCTCTGGGCTCCGGACCGCCGACCGGATCAGCCCCGGATCCTGGCCTTCGTGCTGCACGAATTCCATCCCGAGACCATCCGGGAGTACGAGGAGGATTTGGACGCCACCCTGGAGATCGTGCAGCAACGGGACCCGTCCTCGACCCTGCTCCTCACCCTCGAGCTCGCCGGCTCCGGGGGCGCTGCCGCGGAGGGCTATCTCTACCCCTGGCATCGCCATCTTCAGTGGTACGCGCCGGAGTACCCGCTGGTGATGCTGGCGCCGGACGAAGAGCTCTCCCTGCAGCTCCGCGGGCACCAACCGCTGGAAGCCGGCGGCGAGGAGGTCGTCGTACCGGCGGAGACTCGCAGGGTGCTGTGGGTGCTGGCGGGCTTCCCTGGGGAGCGCCTGCCGCTGCCACCGGCGGAAGTGCTCTACCGGGGCCGGTGGATGACGGTGTTGGAGGGGCCCTTTCGGGGCGAGATGGAGGTCGGACCCTTCCACCTCCGGTCGCCGGCCGACGAGGAGGCCCCTCAGTCGCTGCCAGAGACTCCAGCTTCCGGGGCTCCAGCTTCCGAGGTGCCTTCTTCCGAGACATCGTCTTCGGCGGAGCCGGCGAGGGTCGGGGGTAGGAAGTAGGCCAGCTCCTCGAGGTGGACGCGCAGGTCGACGTCTTTGAGCGGGACCTGAGGAGTAGGGTTGACATGGGCGGGGGAGAAGTTGAGCACTCCCCGCACCCCTGCCGCCACCAACAGATCATAGTTCTCTTGGGCCGCCGAAGCGGGCACCGCCAGCACTCCCAGCTCCGCCTGGGTTTCCCGCACCAGCTGGGCCAGCTCGTCGGTGTGCCGCACCTCCAGGTCCCCCACCAGGCTGCCCACTCGCCGGGGATCGTTGTCGACCCCTCCGACGACGTCAAAGGCTCCGTGGTTGAAGCCCAAATAGCAGGCCAGGGCGCTCCCTAGATTCCCCATGCCGACGACGATGATGGGATGCCGGCGGTCGAGCCGCAGGATCGCCGTCAGCCGGCTGATCAGAGGTTCGACGTCATAGCCGACGCCGCGGATGCCGAAGCCGCCGAATTGCGCCAGGTCTTTGCGAATCTGCGCCGCGGAGAGGTTGAAGCGCCGGGCCAGGTCCTTCGAGGAAATGCGTTCGACCCCGTCTTCGTGCAGCCGGCGAAGGGCTCGCAGGTAGAGACAGAGACGGTTGAGGGTCAGGGGGGAGACGTCGGATGGGAGGGCGGACTTGGACGGCATCGTAAGGATTGGTCTCCGACTGGGCCTGGCTCCAGCGGCGGCGGAAGGCTGATAGCCTCCAGCGGCTGCTGGATCTTTGCTACCGAGCAGGTCCAGGGGAGCACTCGGAAATCACAGAATGTCATAACGCCCTAGGAGGGCACAAGAGGAGGCGCTCTCGGGGTAGGTTCCTAGTCGGAATTGGCTCAGGCCTCGGCACTGCTGGCCATCGCAGGCCGTCGAGCCTCCGCGGCGCGCGGAAAACTCGCTAACGCTCAGACAGTTCCGCGCGGTCTTCCGCTACGGCTCGAGCCTGCGATGGGTGCCTCGGAGTCTTCGCCAAGTTCCGACTAGGACCCTACATTCGAATAGCGCCGGGAGAGGAGAGGATGGGAAAGGAAAGAGAGCAGCGGGTTGCTTTGGTGACCGGCGGCAGCCGCGGAATCGGTGCTGCCGTCGCCCGCTCGCTGGCGGCGGCGGGGCATCGGGTGGTGCTGACCTACCGCAGCCAGGGGGAGGCGGCGCAGGCGGTGGCGGAGGAGATCGGCGGCCATGCCTGGGAGCTGGACCTGGGGGCCGAGGAGCAGGTACTGGAGCTGCCGAAGCGGCTGGAACAGGAGCTTGGCGGGGTGGATGTGCTGGTGCACAACGCTGGCTTCACCAAGGACGGCCTGCTGGCCTTCCTGTCGGCGGAGGATTGGGATGCGATCCAGGAGGTCA
This sequence comes from Acidobacteriota bacterium, assembly GCA_034211275.1. Taxonomy (NCBI): domain Bacteria; kingdom Pseudomonadati; phylum Acidobacteriota; species Acidobacteriota bacterium. The sequence goes on along the minus strand of JAXHTF010000215.1, from coordinate 8,736 downwards.
ACCTCCGTGGCCCCTTCCTGCTCACCCGCGGTCTGGTCAAGAGCATGGTGCGCCGGCGCTGGGGGCGGATCATCAGTCTTGCGAGCGCCAGCGGCGTCATCGGTCATCTGGGTCAGACCCACTACAGCGCGGCCAAGGGCGGCCTCATCGCCTTCACCAAATCCGTCGCTCTGGAGCTGGCGCGCTACGGCATCACCGCCAATTCGGTGGCCCCGGGATTCATCGACACCGAGATGCTGCAGGAGATTCCCCCGGCCAAGCTCGAGGCCTACGTGCAGCAGATCCCCCTACGTCGCCTGGGCTCCGCCGAGGAAGTGGCGAGCTTGGTGACCTTTCTGGCTTCGGAGGAGGCGGGCTACATCACCGGCCAGACGCTACGCATCGACGGCGGGATGATCACCGCTTAAAGCTCCTGGTTGTCGAGGGAAGAAAGGATGGTGCGAAAGGGGGGACTCGAACCCCCACACCCTTTCGGGCACAAGAACCTGAATCTTGCGCGTCTACCAATTCCGCCACTTTCGCGCCGGGCGAGATTGTACGGCCCTTGCTCACCGCATGTCAAACCCTTCGTGGACGAAGAATGATCTGCTCCGGATCTGCTTGGGGGAGCGGCCTTAGTGGTAGATTCTGGCGGCGTCTTTCGCTGGGCTCCTTGCGGCGCTTTCGGCCCGAGCCGGGAGCACCGCAGGGAGCACCGCCCCCGGGAACCGAACCACCGGCGTCGGAGTCCAATGCAGTGAAGGAGCGACAACCACTGTTACACTTTTTGCCATGGCCAAGAAATTTCTGATCTCCCTCTGCCTCTTGCTCTGCTGCGGGCTCGTCGCCTGCGGTGGCGCCACGGTGACCGACGAAGACCGCAGCCAGATCGAGGGCACGCTGCGGGCCTATCTGCCGCTGCTCTCCGAAGCCTACGAGAGCGGCAATATCGAGCCCCTGCGGGAGCTCGCTGCCGAGCGGGAGCTGGCGCGGGTGTACACCCGGGTCTCGGAGCTGGCAGACGAGGGCAAAGTGGTGGAGCCGACGTTCCGCGAGCTGACCCTCGAAGACGTGCAGATCTGGAACCACAGCAACGCCTTCGCCACCACCGTCGAGGTCTGGGATCTGCGGGTCTTTCCCACCGGCAGCTCGACGGTCCTGAGCGAGGAGCTGGGACAGAGCAATCGCGTCAAATATCAGCTCAAGCGGCGCGGCGAGCAGTGGCAAATCCTCGCCCGTGAGCTCGAGCAAACCCTCGAATGAGCCAAGCCGAAGGCGCTTCTTCCGGCGCTTCCTCAGACGCACCGTCCGGCGCACCCAGCGCGCCCGGGCCGACCCCCACGGTGGCCATCGTCGGCCGCCCCAACGTCGGCAAGTCGACGCTGTTCAACCGGCTGGTGGGGCGGCGTCAAGCCATCGTCCACGACCAGCCGGGAGTCACCCGGGACCGCATCACGGCTCATCTGGAGCTCGATGGTGGACGGGTGTGTGCGCTGGTGGACACCGGTGGTCTGGTACCCGGAGACGATCCCATCGGTCTCAACCAGCAGGTGGAGCTAGCGGTGGAGGAGAGCGACCTGCTGGTGCTGGTGGTGGACGGCCGGGAGGGGCTGGTGAGTGCCGACGAGACGGTGTGGAGTCATCTGCGCCGAAGCGGCAAGCCGGCGGTGCTGGTGGTCAACAAAGGCGACACCCGAGAGGCTCAGGAGCGTTTCGACGAGTTTCACCGTCTCGGCATTCCCGACGTGGTGCTGGTCTCCGCCGAGCACGGCGTCGGCGTCGGTGACCTCCACGATCTGCTGGGAGAACGCCTCCCGGACACGGCCGGCGAAGCTGTCGATCCGGATCTCCCGGCGGTGGCCATCGTCGGTCGCCCCAACGTCGGCAAATCATCCCTGGTCAACCGCATCGTCGGTGCCCACCGCGTGCTGGTTTCTCCAGTGGCGGGGACCACCCGGGATCCGGTGGACTCGGTGGTGGAGCACGCGGGCGAACGGTATCTACTGGTGGACACCGCGGGTATCCGGCGGCGCAGTCAGGTCACCGGCGCGGCGGAGGAGCTGGCGGTGATGATGGCGCGGCGCCAGATCGAGCGAGCCCAGCTGGCGGTGCTGGTGGTGGACGCCGCCGCCGGCATCACCACCGGCGATCTCGCCATCGCCGGCTCCATCTGGGAGCTGGGTCGGGCGGCGGTGGTGGCGGTGAACAAATGGGATCTCCTCGACGATGAGGCTCGGGAGGAGCTTGAGAAGGGCTGGCCCCGGCTGGACCAGATCCTCGCCTCGCCGCCACGGGTCAATACCTCGGCTCTCAGCGGCCGGGCAGTGGACAAGCTCTTTCCGGCTCTGCAGCGGACTCTGGAGGCCTACCAAACCACCTTGCCCACCGCCGAGGTCAACCGCCTCTTCGAGCAGGCGGTGCGGCGCAACTCGCCGCCGCTGGTCAAGAAACGGCCGTGGAAGCTCTTCTATGCCACCCAGGTCTCTACCGGTCCGCCGACCTTCATGGTCTTCGCCAACCAGTCGCTGCCCTTGCGCCACAACTACCGGCGCTACCTGGAGAATCGGCTGCGGCAAGAGCTCGAGCTGCCGGGGGTTCCCATCCGGCTGGTGATCCGCAAGCGGTAGCCCCGCTGCTCCTCGGAACCTCCCCGGGGGTTCGGCAAATCAATCCCCGGAGGGTTCCTTCATGTGCTTGTGCAGTAGTGTGTGTTCACCTATAATTCTGCCATCGGTCTACTTTATTACCGGCGAAGATTCCCCCCTTTCGCGGCGGATTCTGCGTCTTCGGTAGCGCCTCCGGCGTAAGACCTCCACCGAAGTTAGAGTTTCCAGTAGAGCAGGGACCCCGGCGAAAAACGACGTGGCTAATTCGAAGAAAGGCAGTCGGCAGCGCTCCTCCTTGACCAAGGCGCGCTTGGTCGACGAGGTCTATGATCGCCATGGCGGCCTCACCAAGCGGGAAGCGGCGGAGATCGTCGACAAGATCTTCACCACCGTCAAATCGAGCCTTGGGGATGGCCGTCCGGTGCGCATCATGAATTTCGGCACCTTCGAGGTCACTGCCCGGCCGGGCCGTCTCGGAGTCAACCCCGCCAGCGGTGAGAAGCTCTACATCCCTCCTCACAAGGGACTCAGCTTCCGCCCTTCCCGACGGCTGCGCCGCGCGGTTCGCCGCGGCGATGAGACGGACGAGGAGTAGCCGTCCATGGCCCCCCGCGGCAAGCAACGGAAGCGGATCTTCTACAAGATCGGCGAAGCGTGTAAGAAGTTGGACATCCAGCCTTATGTGCTGCGCTATTGGGAGACCGAGTTCCCAGCCCTCAATCCCAACAAGAGTCGTTCCGGGCAGCGGGTCTATGGCGAGGAGGAGCTCGCCATCATCCGCCGGATCAAAGATCTGCTCTACGAAGAGGGCTATACCATCGCCGGTGCCAAGAAGCGGTTGGAGGCGGAGCTGGCCGCCGGCGGGGCGGAGGCGCTGGACGATACCGCATCCCAAGTTGTGAAAGACGGGGTGGCGGTGGCGGCCTCTGCCCTTGACACCGCCCGGGCCAAGAGGATAAAAACCCTTCGGCGCGGGATCGAGCATGCGCTCGAGCAAAGCCGTGAGATCCTCGATCTCCTGGAGTCTCGCCCATCGGCCGGTTGAGCCCCTGTGGTCTCCTTCGCGGAATCCCCATAGCGGCCGGTCGTTTCCTCAGTTTTCATCGGGACGTGGCGCAGTCTGGTAGCGTACCTGAATGGGGTTCAGGTGGTCCCGGGTTCAAATCCCGGCGTCCCGACCAATCCAATCCCCCGGCCTTCACGGCGTCGCTTCGAACGTTCGGTCCCGGTCTCAACGACCTGGTTCCGGGCTTCCTACGGACGGTTGACAGAGCTTCTAGCGGGCTCCTATACTGACTCGCCCTAAGGGTATTCCCATGAGCAGGATACGAGAAACCAACGGCCATCTCAGTGGCGCCTCCAGACGCTTCGTCATCGTCGCTGCGCGGTTCAACAGCCGCATCGTCGAGAGCCTCATCGACGGTGCCGTGGACTGCCTTCTGCGCCATGGTGTGGAGGCCGACGACCTGCACGTGGTGCGAGTTCCCGGCGCCTGGGAGATTCCTCTAGCCTTGGACCAGGTGGTCGAGGCGGAAAGGCCGGACGGCCTGGTCGCCCTCGGCGCGGTAATCCGCGGTGAGACTCCGCATTTCGACTATGTTTGTGCCCAATGCAGCAGCGGTGTCGCCGAGGTCTCCTTGCGCCGGGGAGTGCCGGTGGGCTTCGGCTTGCTGACCTGCGACAATCCCTCTCAGGCCCAGGAGCGCGCCGGCGGCAAGGCGGGCAACAAGGGATGGGAGGCCGCCGCCGCCGCCCTCGAGATGGTCGACCTCAGCCACCGGCTTCGTTCGTCCTAAGACCCTATGACCACGATTGCGGGCAAGCGCCGGACCGCTCGGGAAATGGCGGTCCAAATGCTCTATCAGCGGGACGTCGGTGGCAGCGATCTGGCTCAGATCTTCCGCACTTTCGATCTCAACTCTCTGCTCATCCAGGACGAGCCGGAAGGTGATGCGCCGGGTGCCGATGGTGCCGCCGCTACGGCGCCGGACCCGGCTCCGGTGCGCTCGGCTTCGAGGACCAAGGCTCGGGAGCAGAACCAGGACGGCGGCGTTTCCGTCGCCACCCGCGGTCCCGCCACCGGCTCCGTGACCACCGAAGGCCGCGATCAGGTCCGTCGCCGCCGCGGTCAGCTGGAGGAGTCCTTCGAATACGCCCGGACTCTGGTCAACGGGGTGGTGGAGAATCGCCAGCGCATCGACGAGCTGATCTCGGAGCAGGCGGATAATTGGCGCCTCGAGCGCATGCCGGTGGTGGACCGCAACGTCCTGCGGCTGGCGGTCTACGAGCTGCTCTACGAGCTGGATATTCCCAAGTTGGTGGTGGTGGATGAAGCCATCGAGCTCGCCAAGCGCTTCGGCTCAGAGAATTCAGGACGCTTTGTCAACGGCCTGCTGGACGGCCTGCTCCGGCGCCACACCTTCCCCGGGAGGATGTCCTGACCTGGCACTGCCGATCTCTCGCCACAGGGGCGACTCTGGCGCTGGTGACCTTGCTGGCACCGGCGTCGGCGAGCTGGGCGGCAGTGGCGGTGGCGGGGCAGGATCGGCTAGAGGTATCACTACCGGTGGACGCCCCGATTTCTTCGTACCAGAACAATGGCTACCGCCTGGAGGTGGAGGACGGCCGTGCACGGGTCACGGTGGATGTCCAACCCCTGGTTAGCGACTACCCGTTTCAAGCTCCTGAGCGGCTCCCCAGGACCGCTGTGCAGCGTTTGAGCCGAGCCCTGACGGCGGGTGCCGAGAGCCGCTATGACGCGGTGTCTCGGATTCTCGGCTGGATCTCGGACAATGTTCGCTATCACCTGGACAGGCAGGCCGACCAAAGCCCGGAAGCTGTGTTGGAGCGTCGTGAAGCTTATTGCACGGGCTCGGCACGGTTGGCGGTCAGCTTGCTGGACGCGGTGGGTATCGAAGCCCGGGAGGTTGCGGGGTTGCTGTTAGAGTCTCCGAATCTCGGTGGAGAAGCGGCTCCTCCGGTAGGCTTCCACCGCTGGATCGAGGTGTTCTATCCGGACCGCGGCTGGGTGTTCAGTGACCCCATGGCGAGCCATCATTTCGTACCGGCGACGTATTTGCCGTTGAGCTCCCCGCGAGCCCCGGAGGATCTGCCCCAACGCCTCGGGCCGATCCTCCGCAGTCCGGATCTCTGGCCCATCGACCGCTACGATCATGCGGCCGGGACGGTGTCGGCGCGAAAGAATTCTCCTCGCCAGCTGGCGGGGGCGGTGCGCATCCGCTGGCAGCCCCAGGAGGCGTCGGCGGGCGAGGACGCCGAAGCCTGGCTGGAGGGCGAAGGATTGCGCCGGCGTTTGCGCCTGACCGCCGGCAACGCCACGTTCACGGGAGTGGAGCCGGGGTTTTACACGGTCAAGTTGTGGAACCACGGTCTGCCGGTGGCGGAAGGTGAGCTGTTGATCAACGATCGCCGGCGGGTGGAGCTCCGGATTCCGGAGTGCCTCGCCGGCCACCATTCAAGAGAGGGAGTACGACCATGCGCAGCGCCATCCGGCGACGGATCCTGAATTTCACCGCGGCGAGACGGGGTCTGATCGCATTGGGCCTCCTTGGATTGAGCTTTTCGCTGCTTCCAATGACGGGCTGTGGCTACACCCTGGTGGGTCGGGCGAGCAATTTGCCGGCGGATATTCAGCAGGTGTATATCGAGCCCCTGGAGAACCGCACCAGCCGCTCTCAGGTGGAGCAGCTCCTGACCCAGGCGATCACCGACGAGTTGGTGACCCGGCAGCGCTTCACGGTGCTCAACAGCCGCGCCGGTGCGGACGCGGAGATCCGAGGCGCCGTGGTCGGTTACGCTGCGACGCCGGTGACCTTCGACCAGAATACGGGCCGGGCCCAGGAGTACGAAATCTCCCTCATCGTGCAGGTGATCTTCCAGCGCATCCCGGAAACCGAGGATGAGGAGCCGGAAGTCATCTGGCGCAACGACCGCTACCAGTTCCGCGAGTCGTACCCGGTGGAAGCCGGCAACGAGGCCTACTTCGACCGCGAGGATCAAACCATCGAAGAAGTCTCCCGGCGCTTGGCGGAGACGATGGTGAGCGATCTGCTGGAAGGGTTCTAAGAGCCTTCATTTCTAGGGCCTCTCGAGGCGTGGTGGGCTGGCGGCCACCCTACAATTACAGTCTTGCTTCTCTGAACGAGGTCCGATGATCCCGTGGGCGTCGGCAGTCGAGCTCTGCGGTGGCCAGTGGGCCATCCTCGGGTCTCGCTGCCTCCTCACACCGGCAGTGGTAGACGGTCCCAGTGGGGAAGAGCTGAACGTCGGGGTACCGCTCCTTCCTGCGTCCATGCCTCCGGGCACCATCGGCTGACTCAACGATTCCACTCCCGCTCACTCCTCCCAAGAGCTCCGTCCACCACGAGTGGTCTGAGTGGGCTGCGGGATTCGAGGATGGGCGTCTTCGCCCACCGCAGAACCCGACTGCCCACGCCCCCGGGCTAGTCGTTCCTCGCTCATTGGAGGCCTGGCCACTATTCGAGTAGGGCCTCGTTCGAGAGCTTTCAACTATTCGGGTAGGGCCTCGCCAGAAGGAGCAGGGCAAGGATTGTGCGGGGCGTTCGGGAGTCGAGCCCTGCGGTGGCCAGGGGGCCATCCTCGGATCTCGCTCCCTCACCACACCGGTAGTGGCTTACGGATCGTGGGGGATGAGTTGGTCCAGAGTGGAATCGCTGAGTTCAACGGATCCGTTCATTGAGCGGCTCCACACCCGCTCACTCCTCCCAAGAGCCCCGTCTTCCCCAGGTGGTGTGAAGTGGGCTGCGGGATTCGAGGATGGGCGTCTTCGCCCACCACAGAGCCCGACTGCCCACGCCCCCGGGCTAGAAGGTGCTTGTCGATCCTTGAATTGGTGGGGGAGGGCCCGCAGCAGAAGGCCATAGAAAAAGCCGCCCAATGCATGAAAAGCATCGAGCGGCTCCTTCAAGCACGTTCGCCGCTAGGATCAGCGACGACGGCGGGATGGGTCCTGCTCAGCTGGCGAGGGCCTGGACGGCCTTGCTCAGGCGGGACTTGTAGCGCGCCGCAGTGTTGCGATGGATGACGTTCTTCTGGGCCGTGGAATCAATGACCTTCAGGGTCTCCGGCAGGAGCTTCTGAGCGGTCTCGGCATCGTTCTCCGCGACGGCGGCGCGCAGCCTCTTGATCTGCGTGCGCATGCGGGAGCGATAAGAGCGATTGTGCATCCGGCGCTTCTCGTTCTGGCGGATGCGCTTTTCTGCTTGCTTCGAATTAGCCATGGTGTCTCCGTCAAAAAAAATGCCGCACGCCGGTGCGACACCGGCGGAAAGTAGCAAAGTTCTTCAGCGACTGTCAACCCCGAGGTCGCGGAGCCGCTGGCGGGCCAGATTCGACTCGTCGCTACCCGGGTACTCTCGAATCACGTGCTGGAGTTGGAGCACTCCCTGGGAGCGCTCGCTGAGCTCCAGATAGGCGTAGCCCTTCTTGAGCAACGCGCTCGCCGTCTTGTCGCTTCGGGGGAAGCGGTCCAGCAGACTCTCGAATTCTCCAATGGCCAGCCGGTACTTGCCCTGGCGGTAATAACACTCGCCCAGCCAGTAGATGGCATTGTCGGAAAGATCCGTGTCCGGGAAGGCCGCGATGTACTCCTGGAACTGCTGGATCGACAGGTCGAAATTGCTGCGCAGATAATCGTTGTAGGCCGAGCGATAGAGGGCCTGGGGATCCTGCGGCGGAAGGCTGGGGGCTGCCGGTGGAGGAGGGGCGCTGACGCTGGTGCGGGCGGCCTTGAGCTCCTGGTTGGTGGCAGCGATCTGCTGGGAAAGCTGGGCGAGGCGGTAATTGCCGTCCTCGAGGTTGGTCTTCAGCTGGTCGAGCTGAGCGGCCAAGCCGTCGAGACGCAACTTCTCCTCTGCCTGGGCCTCGGTGAGCGCCTCTTCCTGTCGGGCGAGCTGCGCTTCCAAGGCTTCCACGGTTTCCTTGGTAGGCATCTGGCGTTGCAGCTGCAGCATCTGCCGCTGCAAGTCCGCCAGCTGGGACTGAATTCCCTGGAGCTAGTCAGGCGTTCTTGTTGTTCGTAAGTTGTGGGGGAACTTAGGTTATCTAGATAGAGATTTTGGAATTTTCTCGGACAGCCTGTGAGGACGTTTAATTGTTGTTGAGATAGCCT
>JAXHTF010000214.1 GCA_034211275.1 Acidobacteriota bacterium | reverse complement strand
GCGCCGGCGAGAACCCAAAAAGACACCAGGATCCCGGCGGCGAAGAGAAGACCGTGACGCCGCCCCGCCGCGGGATCCTCGCGATGGCCCACCAGCCCCAGAATCTTGATCGAGAGCACCGGGAAGACGCAGGGCATGAGGTTGAGCAACACACCGCCGAGAAAGGCAAGGCCGAGGGCGGCGGCAACGCCGGGGCGTCCGGCACCGACGGCGTCGGCACCCTCCGCCGTCTCAGAAACCGCCCCGCCGGCAGCGGCCGTGTCGGCAGTTCGCGGCGCCCGAGCCTCGATCACCAAGGCCACCGAGCGCTCGTCCCGCGGCTCCCGGGAGCTGGCCACCAAAACGCCGTCCAGGCTCTGCACCTCGCTGGCGGCGTACGGCGAGCGCTGGAGCGTCAAGGTCAGACGCCTCTCCGCCTCGTCGCCGGCATCCGCTGAAGCCTCCACCTCGACGGCTGCGGCATGCTCGACGGCGGTGGGATCGGCGGGGAAGAAATCGATTTCGGAGCTCGCCAGGTCCAGGTCGGAGGGATACTCGACTTCAAGCTTCAGCGTGCCGTCCCCGAGGTCACGGATGGAGGATGCAACTCCCGGCACCTCCACCGGCTGGCGGGCGTCGGCCTCGGCAAAGAGCGGCGCCCACCGGGACGGCTCCGAGTCTCCTTCAGCCACGGGCAACTCGAGGGTGAAGCGCGCGCTTTCAGGAATGCACTCCTCGCGGCACACCAGCCACTCCGCGTCCGCCACCACCCGCCAGCGATCCGGAGCGTCAGCGGACGCACCGCCGGAGACGATAGATCCAGGATCGAGTAAGACCGGCAGGACGATCTCGCCCTCGTAGCCGAAATTGACGAAGGGACCGACGGGAATGCGCTTAGGCACCGGCCATTGGAACTCCCCAGCGCTCCAGCCCTCCGGCAACTCCCATTCCACCATCGGCGCGGTGCCCGAGTCTCCGGGATTGCGCCAATACACGTGCCAGTGTTCGGTGAGATCGAAGCGCAGCCCGATCCGCAGCGGCTCTCCGGCGCGGACCGAGCGCTGCTCGGCGACCAGCTGAACCGCGGTGCGGGGCGATTGGAAGATCTCGCTCCCCGCCGCTCCAGTCTCCTTGGCCGCCTCACCGGCGACGGGGAGCGTGAGCAACGTGAGAACCAGCGCCGAGAGGGCGAGGAAGGTCGATGATCGTAGGGGGCTGGGCATGAAGGATCTCGAGGGGGTCCCGGGCATCCGGTGGCGTCTTCTACGGTCTATGGGCTGCGGGGAGAGGTCGATGGAGAGGCGAGGAGAGCGGATGCTGGCAAGTTCGAGCTAGGCTGGCGCTCCGGTGATTACAAGTCTCGCTATCGATATCGGCGGTGGCCATTGTCGGTCGAAAACGACCGCCCAGCTCCAAGGCTGGACGGCCGCGACCCAACTCAGATCACCGGCCTCGACCGGCGATCCCTGTCACAACATATAACCGCTCACACCGCGAGGAGATTCCCGTCGACATCGCCGCTCGCCGGAGTGCGGAAGGAATCCTCGCGACCAAGCTCAACGGCCCCTCTTCAGGAACCGGTCCTCAACAAGGTGCCCTCAATAGCACGTACAGGCACTGTAGGAGAGGTAGTGACAATACGAGCTGCCCGGCGGCGAGCAAACGCCCAGGAAGTAGCCGTTGCTGTCCACTCCGCAGTGGCCCTGCAGCGAGCACGGTGTGCAGTCGATGCACTCGTTGGGGAAGGGTTGGGGGCGGACCTCGAAGGACAGATACGAAAGGTCGCCACCCAACCCGGTGGCCTCGCCGCAGGAGGGCTTGGCGGACGCCTTCATCGAGGAAGAAGTCATGGCGGGAGAGGTCATGGTGGACGAAGCGGCCTCGGTGTCGGTCGCCGGGACAGCCGGCGGCTCGGCGATCTCTGCAGCAGCGGATCCGGTCCACAGAATCAACAAGAAGGCGAGGGTCATGAGAGTGCGCATGGCTGCTCCTTTCAAGGAATGGTGGGCCACGATCCAAAAAATGTAGCGATAGCCCGAATACACGAAGACTCGAAACTCCCGGCACTCTACATCAACAGGCAAGGAACGCCACGAGAGGAATCTTGCGATTGCCCCGCCCCTCCCTCTCCGTAAGCGGTAAGATTGGGAATCCGATCCCATTTATTCAGCCTCAGCGGGATCGGCCAGCTTCCACCATGTGCCCATCCCGATTCATCCGCCCGCTCCTCTACCTCTGGCTCGTCCTGAGCCTGACGGCGGCGGGTCTGGAGCTTCCGGAGCACGAGGATCTGCCCTGTTGCTGTGGCGACCGCTGCTACATGGCCTGCGCCGACCGCCCGCCGGAACGGCACCGCATCGACAAGAGCCGCGGCGAGGGCAATCTTCTGCCAGCCTCGGACTGCATGGACAGCTGCCCCAGCCTCGACGTGGGCCAGCACACCACGGTCTTCAAACCCTTCTTGGAGCCTGGTGCCGATCTTCATGAACTCCAGCCTCGGACCGCCTCGGTGCTGGCCGACGCGTCGACCTCCTTCAAGCCCCTGATCCACAGCCTGCCGGCTCGTGGGCCTCCCGTCTCGACCCTCCGAACAGCGTCGTAATTCCGCCCCGGCCGTGGTCGCCGGGCCAGCGCACCGTGCGCGTCTTCGGAGGCATTCTCCGGAGGCCGCGGGCGAGCTCGCCCGTGCTCGACAGCTGGGTCGACCGTTCCAGTCGAGATTTTGGGAGATTTGTCATGCAACAGATATCGAGGACTTCATCCTGTAGGAACCAGATTTCAAACAGACACCGATCCCGCCACCCATGGGGCTCATGGAGTCTCTGGGTCGCGTTCCTGACCCTCATCGCCGCTGGGCCCCTGGCGGCACAGCTGCCCTCCACGGTGCAGGTGGTGGACCCGGAGGGCATTCCGGTGGCCGGCGCAGAGGTCGTCCTCAGCACCGCCGGGGAGCACGAGCTCGCCCGGGGCCGCACGAGTCGCCAGGGAATCTGGAGAATTCCCGCTTCCCCGGGTCTTCAAGAAGCAGAAGGATCCGCCAGTGGCTGGATTCTCACCGTGCGCCACAAGGGCTTTGCCAGCGCGGAGGTCGCTCTCGGCTCTTCGAACGACCGGGAAACCCTGCGCGTCGAGCTGGAGCTGGCCACGGTGAGCCGGCGCATCGTGGTCACCTCGACGCTGCCGGAAATGGCATCGGAGGTGGCCTTGGACTCGGCGATGCTCACCGACCAGGCCAGCTTCGATCTCGCCACCAGCCTGCGCGGCCAGCCCGGCCTCGATGCCTTCCGCCGCGGCCCGGTCAATCTGGACCCCACCGTTCGGGGCCTCCAGGAGACCCAGGTGGCGATGCTGGTGGATGGCACCCGCACTTTCGCCGCCGGCCCGGGGCGCATGGACTCGGAGATCAGCCACGCCGCCCCCCACAGCGTCGACGAGGTGGTAGTGGTCAAGGGACCCTACGCTCTCACCTGGGGCGCCGGCGCCCTGAGCGCCGTGGACGTGCGCACCCACTCCCTCGGCCTTCCGGGCAACGGAGCCTGGACGCTACGCGGCGGCGCGGACTACCGCAGCAACGTCGACGCTCAAAGCGGGCACCTCTCCTTCGCCAAGGCCGGCGCCGGCAGCGGCTTCCAGCTCCTCGGCGAATACCGCACCGGCGGCGACTACGAGAGCGGGGATGGGGAGGAGGTACCCGGCGACTACGAGTCCTCCAACCTGCGCTGGTCCTGGGATTGGAAACCCGGCGATCCGTGGCTGGTGAAGTACTCCGGCGGCTACCAGGCCCAGGACGACATCGACTACCCCGGGCGCGTGCTCGACGCCACCTACTTCCGCACCCGCTCCCACGACGTGAAGCTCACCTATGCCTCCGGCGCTGCGGTGCAGGAAGTCTTCGGCCAGGTTTACGTCAACCGCAAAGACCACCGCATGAACAACGACGAAAAACCCTCCGCCCAGCCGGTGCCGGGACGCATCCCGCCCTTCGCGCTGCGGGTCGACCTGCCTACCGAGTCCAACACCGCCGGGGCTCGGCTCTTCACCGTCCTGGGCACCGGAGATTGGAGCTGGCGAGTAGGAGCCGACGGCCACGTCGTGGAGCAAACCGCCACCCGGCGCATCTTCCGCCGGGACACGGACCAGCTGCTCTTCGAGGATCGCGCCTGGCCGGACTCGGAGGGGCGAGCCCTCGGCGCCTACGGCCAGGGAGTGCTCCACCGCGGTTCCTGGCAGCTGGGAGCGACGGTGCGCGTCGACGACGCGAGCTACGACGCGAAAGAGCTCTCCGAGTTCTACCGCACCGCCAACGGTCTCGGTAGCGAAGATCCCAGCTGGGACGACACCAGCTGGAGCGCCGCCGTCAGCGCCGAGCGGCGCCTCGGCGAGCGTTGGTTGATCACCGCCGGCATCGGCCGCGCCACCCGGGTACCCAACTCGTTGGAGCTCTACGCCGACCGCTTCCCCTCCAGCCGCTTCCAGATCGGCTCCGAATTCGTCGGCAATCCCCGGCTGGAACCGGAGAGCAGCCTGCAGGTGGACCTGGGCGCCCAGACGGCGAGCCCCAGCGGCAGCTTCGAGATCGCCCTCTTCTATCGCAGCATGGACGACTACATCACCGTCCAGCCGGACCCGAACCTACCCCGCCGCCTGCCCCTCTCCCCGCAGCTGGTCTACCGCTACATCAACGGCGATCGGGCGGTGTTCTACGGCGGCGAGATCCGCTGGCGCCACCAGCTGGGGCAGCACGCCTCCTGGTGGACCGCCGCCGAGCTAGTCCGCGGCGAGGATCGCACCTTCGACGAGCCCGCCTTCGGCCAACTCCCGCTGAGCGCCCAGGCCGGCCTGCGCCTCGACCTCGGCGGCGTGACCGCCTCGACCCGGCTTGCAAATTGGTGGACCAGCCTGGAGACCCGCTGGGTCGATGACCAAGACCGCGTCGCCACCTCCCGCCTGGAGCGCCCCACCGACGGCTACACCACCGTCGACCTGCGCCTCGGCGGCCCCCTCACCGACCGCCTGTCGCTCCGCGGCGGCATCGAAAACCTCTTCGACGAGGCCTACACCACCCACCTCAACACCTTGAACCCCTTCACCGGCGCCCCCGTGCCGGAGCCGGGGCGGAGTGTTTATGTGGGGTTTGAGGTGGGGTTGTAGAGCTAAGGCTCCCATCCCGGGTGGGTAGCGAACCACGGCCCACCCGGGATTGGATTCGAGGGGCGACGGGAGGAGGATGCAACCCAACCCCCACCCGCCCCGTATCAAGAAGTTCACCCCAAGCTTTCGTGGGCTTCAGGCCTACGACGCTTGTAGGACGTACGGCGTCAGGGTGGTAATCTCACGAACTGGTGCTTCGGGAAGTGGCGGCGAGTCAGTGGCCCGGGGCGTTTACTGAACACAACTGGCAGGGAAACGCATGAACAACCATCGACTCAACCGTTTGGCGTCTGCGCTGACGGTCTTGGGAGTGCTGCTCGCAGCCCTCGCTCCGGTCGCGACGACCGGTGCGGAGGAAACCTCCTTCGACTCCCAGGCGCAGGTGCCGGTGCAGACTTTCGAGCTCGACAACGGCATGAACTTCTTACTCGTCCGGCAGCCGGAGCTCACCACCGTGCGGGCCGGCTGGGTAGCCCACGTGGGCTCCGCCAACGAGCGGCCGGGGATCACCGGCATCAGCCATTTCTTCGAGCACATGATGTTCAAGGGCTCCGAGACCCTCGGAACCACGGACATCAACCGCGATCTGGAGATCATGGACGAGCTGGAGGAGATCCAGCATCAGATTCGCGCCGAGTACCGGCTGCAGCGGGAGCGCGCGCGACTCGGCGAGATCGAGGACCCCTTCGCCGACGAGGACCGCACCGACAGGCTCAAGGAGCTCCAGGCGCGCTTCGACGAGCTGATGGCCGAGCAGCGGGAGCTGATGGTCAAGAACGAGTTCGACCGCATCTACACCGAGAACGGCGCCACCGGCCTCAATGCCTTCACCAGCTACGACCTCACCGGGTACTTCATCACCCTGCCGGCGAACAAGGCGGAGCTGTGGTTCTGGCTCGAATCGGATCGCCTCCTCGAGCCGGTCTTCCGGGAGTTCTACACCGAGCGGGACGTGGTCTACGAGGAGCGCCGGCTGCGCACCGAGTCCACTCCCACCGGGGAGTTCGACGAGCTCTTCGACGCCATGTTCTGGCAGAGCCACCCCTACGGCTGGCCGGTGGTGGGATGGCCGTCGGACCTCGAGGTCTACACCATGGCCCAGGCCAAGGAGTACTACGACACCTACTACGCCGCCAACAACCTCACCGCCGTACTGGTGGGCGACTTCGACGTCGACCAGGTGAAGGAGATGGCGCAGCGCTACTTCGGGCGTCTACCCACCCGCGAAGAGCCGGCGCCGGACGTGGTGACCATGGAGATTGAGCAGCGGGCGGAGAAGCGCATGGTGGCAGAGTGCGACTGCCAGCCGCAGATTCAGGTCGCCTACCACACCGTGCCCTTCCGACACCGCGACTCCTACGTCCTGGACGTGCTCTCCGGCCTGCTCAACGGCCCCACCGGCCGTCTATACAAATCGTTGGTGCTGGACCAGGAAATCGCCACTTCCGCCAGCTCCTACCAGGACAGCCGCAAATACGCCGGCCGCTTCGGCGTCACGGCAGAGACCAAGGGCGACGCGACCCCGGAACAGCTGGAGCAGGCCTGGTACCAGGAGCTGCGCCGGCTGGCGGAGGAACCGATTCCGGAGCGCGAGCTGCAGAAGGTCAAGAACCGCATCGCCGCCGACGCCTTCCGGCGCCTGGAGAATCCTTTCTTCCTGCTCCTGCAGCTGATCATCTACGACGGCCTGGGGGATTGGGAGTACATCAACTATTGGGCGGACAAGACCCTGGCGGTGAGCGCCGAGGACGTGCAGCGGGTGGCGAAGGAGTACTTCGATCCCACCAACCGCACCGTCGGTCTGTACTACCGCAACCCCGAAACCGAGGCCCAGGAGGTGCCGCCGGAGCTGGAAGGGCTGGAGCCGCAGATGCGCACCATGATCCAGGCCCAGCTGAAGCAGATCCAGGCGGCGGAGGACCCGGCCATGCTGGAGAGCCTGCTCAACCAGCTGGCGGCGCAGTCGAGCCAGATGCCGCCGGAAATGCAGCCGGTGGTACCGCTGCTGGAACGCGCCCTGCGCGAACGCATTGACGAGCTACGGGCTGCTGAGACCGGGGACGAGACCGCCGAGGGAGGTGAATCATGAGCCGCATTTCTGTCTTGCGGAGCGGCCTCGCCGCCGCCGTGCTGATGGCCCTCGCCGCGGCACCGCCGGCGCTCTCCGACGCGCGCTCGAAGGCCGAGCAGGCCATCCCGCCGCGGCCGGAAAAGCTCACCTTCCCGCCGCTGGACTTCGAAGTCCCTGATCCCGAGGGCTATCACCACGAGATCGGCGACGGCATTGCCGCCTACGTCGCGGAGGACCACACTCTGCCGCTGGTGGAGATCGCGGTGAACCTGCGAGTGGGCGCGCTCCTGGAGCCCGCCGACAAGGCCGGTCTGGCCAACCTCACCGGCCCCATGATCCGCCGGGGCGGCACCGAGCGGCTGAGCGCCGAAGAGTTTGACGAGCAGGTCGAATTTCTGGCGGCGGACATCTCCAGCTTCGGCGGGGACATCCGCTCCGGAGCTCGCCTCGACTGCCTGCGGCCCAACCTCGACGCCTGCCTCGACCTCTTCTTTGAGATGCTCCGCACCCCGGGCTTCGAGGCCGGGCGTCTGGAGGTCCAGAAGGGCAATATCTACGAGGCCATGAAGCAGCGCAACGACGACGCTCAGCAGATCCTCGACCGGGAGTGGGACTTCCTGCTCTTCGGAGAGGACTACTTCGCCGTCCGTCAGCCCACCGAGGCGTCGGTGAAGAGCATCACCCGGGAGGATCTGCAAAGCTTCCACGAGCGCTTTTGGCGGCCGGAGAATATGACCTTCGCCATCTCCGGCGACGTGGAAACCGAGGCCATCCTGAAGAATCTGGAGCAGCGGCTGGCAGACTGGCCCGGCACCGCCGGGGAGACCGTCTGGCCGCCACCGCAGCCGGATCATCAGCCCCAGCCCGGGATCTACCACGTGGAGAAGGACATCCCCCAGGGCAAGGTCTTCATCGGCCACCAGAGCCTGCAGCGCACCGACAATTGGGACAACCCCGACGTGCCGGCGCTGATCGTGATGTCGGACATCCTGGGCTCCGGCGGTTTCACCTCCCGCATCACCAAGCGCATCCGCTCCGACGAGGGCCTGGCCTACTCCGCCGGCGCTTACCTGGAGCCGCGCCCCTTCTGGCCCGGTGAGTTCCGGGTGCTCTACCAGTCGAAGAGCTCCACCGTCGCCCTGGCGGCGAAGATCGCCCTCGAGGAGATCCGCCGCATGCAGGACGAGCCGGTGACCGAGGAGGAGCTGATGCTGGCGAAGCAGAACCGCATCGAGAGCTTCCCGCGGCGCTTCGAGTCGGCCCAGTCCATCGTCAACACCTACGCCGAGGACGAATTCCTCGACCGCCCCCACGAGTACTGGCAGCTGTGGCGCGAGCGGCTCCGCGGCGTCACCGCCGCCGATGTCCAGCGGGTGGCTCAAAAGCACCTCAAGCCCGAGGAACTGATCATCCTGGTGGTGGGCAAGTGGGAGGAGATCGGCCCCGGCGACGCCGATCAGCGGGCGAAGATGAGCGACCTCCAGGACGGCCAGGTCACCCACCTGCCGCTGCGCAACCCCATGACCATGGAGCCCATGCCCATGAAGCCCATGCAAAACGGGGCGGGAGACGGTGGCACGCCGGCCAGCGGTTCGGGAACTGGAGCCTCGGCCCCTTGAGCGGGAAAGGATCCTGCCTGGCGTAGGATCCAGTTTCCCGACAAGCCTTCGACCCGGGGCGGTGGACATCCAGTCCGCCGCCCCGCTTCTTTCTACTATCTGCGCCTATAATGCCCGCCGGGAATGAGCCTCCCAGCAAGCCATGGCGCAAAAGCATAGAATGTCGCCCCAAGCGATCACCGGCGCTTCCCCGCCGGAGAATTCACCAGGAGTCCATCGTTGACCCCAGCGCTCTCTTCCACTCCCGATGGTCCCGTCAGGAACCAACCGCCTGACGAGGGCTCCCGTGCCTCTGACCTTCGCCTGTGGATCGCCAGCCTGTGGCTCCTGGGCCTGTTCGCCCTTCTCGGCTCCACTGCCTGCAGTCCCGACGGGGGCGCTTCGGCGGGCCCCGACTTCGGCAAGGTCTTCTTCGAAGGTCCCCTGATCGCGGTGCCGGATCACAATTGGAGCGGCCGGAACGAAGCGGACGGCTGGCTCTTCCGCGGCAGCGCCACCCTGCGCTATCGCATTGCTCGGCAGCCGCAGGAGCCGCTGGAGCTCTTCTTCCAGCCCACCGACACCGCCAGTGGCCACCGCTATCGGGTGCTCTGGGACGGCGAGGAAGTTCTGGCCCCCGCCGCCGGTGATGGCCAGGACCTGCTGGCGACCGTGCCCCCAGAGCAGCTGGTGCCCGGAGATCACGTGTTGGAAATCGAGCGGGTCTACGGCGGCGACCGCAGCGATCACGAGAATCCGCTGGCCCGCCTGGGATATCGGCTGGGCGATGACGAGGTGCTCTTCGACGCACAGCAAATCGAGCGCTACCGCTATCTCGGTGACTTCCTCACCGTCGGCGTCACCGGCGTCGGCCGGCAGAAATTCGGCGGCCTGCTCCACGACGGCCCCGGCCGCGGAGAGACCACCGTCCACCTCGATGCGCCGGGATATCTCCACCTGCGGGGCGAAAACTTCTCCACCTCCCCGGCCACCTTCATGCTCGAAACGGCGGGTCAGACCCACAGCCTCGAAGTCCCCGCCATGAGCGACCGCCCCTTGCGCTTCGCTCTCGATGGCGGGACCCACCGTCTCGAGCTTCAGGCCCAAGGGGTGGACGAGGGTCTCTTCCTGTGGGCCGAGATCACGGTAGAGCCCCGCCAAGAAGAGCCCCGCCAAGAAGGGTCCAAGGGGGCGGACGACCCCGTAGACGAGGCGAGCGAGGCAGCCCCACCGCCGATCTTCCTCATCACCCTCGACACCACCCGCCGGGACGCCCTCAGCCCATACGGGGAAGACCCCGCCATCACCCCGGTGCTCGATGCCTTCGCTCAGCAGGCGACGGTGTACGACCGTGCCTACAGCGTCTCCCCCTGGACCCTGCCGTCCCACGCGTCGATGATGACCGGCCTCTATCCCTCCCACCACGGTGCCGGCGTATCGGCCCAATTCCTCGGTGCGGGAACTCCCACCCTGGCCTCCATCCTGCGGCGCCGGGGCTACTTCACCGCCGGCTTCTCCGGCGGCAAGCTGTGCTCCCACCGCTATGGCATCGGCCACGGCTTCCACCGCTTCCGCAACCCCCAGGGCTTCGAGACGTCCGGCGATGAGATGACAGCGGACCTGGTGCGCTTCGTCGAGGAGCACCAGCGCAAGCAGCTCTTCGTCTTCGCCAACTACTTCGACCCCCACGCCATGTACCGGGCGCCGGAGCCCTTCGAGCAGCGCCTCAGGCTGGCGGAACACCGGAAGCATCTGGAAGGCAACCCCATCTGGCAGCGCTTCGACCAGGGCAACCCCGGAGCCTGGCGCAAGATCATCGACCTGGAGGCGCCGGAGGCGACGCCGGAAGTGTTGGCCTATATGCGCGCCGCCTACCTGTCGGAGGTGGCATTCATGGACGCCCAGCTGGGGCTGTTCTTCGACCGGCTGCGCGGCCTCGGGCTCTACGAGCGCGCCCTCATCGTGTTGGTGGCGGATCACGGCGAGCTGCTGGGGGAGGGCGGATTGTTCTCCCACGCCGGGCGGCTGGATCCGGAGCTGACGGAAATCCCGCTGTTGATCAAATGGCCCCATCAGAGCGAGGGGCGGCGGGTCGACGCCCTGGCCTCCCCCGTCGACCTCTTCGAGACCATCCGCGCCGCCGCCGGCGTGGAGGTGCCGCCGGAGAACGACGGTC
>JAXHTF010000213.1 GCA_034211275.1 Acidobacteriota bacterium | reverse complement strand
CTCGCTGAACCAACCCTCGACGGCATGAACGCCCTCTCCCACGGGTGAGGTCAATGCCGCCCGCAGAATGCTCGCCAGGGCTGCGGGATGGTTGGGGTGAGCCAGCGCATCGCCCCACCGCAAAACGTCGTCCCGGCGTTGGAAGACTCCCCAGGCGACCAGCTCCTGGCGATGAAAGGCGCTGAGGATTTGATACTCGAAACCCGGCCGGCGCAGGTAACGCCAGGTGAGGTTCTCCGAACGGCGCTCGGCGAGGAGGCCAAAGCAGTCCGCCGCGGTGTCGAAGAGTACATCCCATCGCGAGTCCAGCTGCCGGCTGGGCTCGGTGCGATAGTCACTGCCAGCCCATCCCAGCCAGCGTCGCCAAAGGCTCCGTGACGGTACCTGCGCAGCGCGGGCCAGCGCAGCGCCATCGAGGCGCCAGAAGGGGATCGCCTCGACCTTCTCGGCGCGCAGAAAGCGCATCGAGAATTTCTGGATATTGCCTACGTTGAAGCCAAAGTTGAAGGCGACGCGGTCGGCGCACTGGCGGCCGTAGAAGTGGCGAGCGGTCCGCGCCAGCAGGCTGGTGGGACCGCGGCCCACGTGGCGTAGCGTCGCCGCGGTCATGGTGTCGCCGATCTGGTAGGCGGTGAAGCTCTCGGCCGGGCGGTGGTCGCCTTCAGCGCGGCGGAATCGGACCGGATAGCCCGCGTAGTGAGCTGCTAGAGTGTCGCCCTCATCCACCGCCAGGCTGATGAACGGCCCTCCCAAGGGATTCTCCCGATACTCCCACCGCCAGTGCTCCTCCGGCCTTCGATGGTGGAAGGAGTCGGCGAAGAGCTCTAAGATTCGTTCCTCGTCGCCGGGGCGGTAGGAGCGGATGCGAAACGGGGTCGGCCGGGCGACCAACAGGATGTCGCCGGACTCGCCTGGGGCGGGCCGCTCCCGCACCGCGAAGCCGGCCTCCGCCAGGACGGTAGCGCTGCGGGTCAGCACGTCCAGGCATCGAGCTCCCGGCTCGCCGCTGGCCCCGACGACCACCACGACCCCTGGGGCGGTGAGGGCTTCGCGCAGACGGAGAGAGCGATCTTCGGAGCTCGGGGGCTCGCTGATGGGACCCTCGGGGCTAGACTCCTCCGAGTCTTGTTCCGGGAGGGCCTCATCCTGAGTAGCCCCATCCTGAAGAGTCCGATCCTGGGAAGACAAGAGACTCTTCGCCTCCACGACGGCGCCGTCGCAGGAAGCACCGGGCGGCAGGGTCTCTTGCTCCAAGACCCGATAGCCTTTGGCTTCGAGGATCGCTACCGTCGGCCTCGAGGCTTGGGGAACCCACAGCCGGGCCGGCGCCGCCGGCAGCCACCGCAGCGCAGCCTTCAGCTCCGGGAGGTCTTGTGCGGGGGGGGGGTCGAGGGCCGCCATCGCTCGATCTTAACCCGCCCGGAAGCCGCCCCCTGGAAAGGCCCCCTGCAATCGGCCCAATAGTTAGCCCAGGTTTGCAATAATGCCCAATGCTGAGAACCAGTGCTGAGGCCCCGTCCTGATGACCAGTGCCGCTGCGCCACCGGCGGTTCCGGAAGCCCATGAAACACCATCTTTCTCCCCACCTTCCCAGCCCTGCCCCCTTGCGCTCCAACTTGCTTCGCGCTGTGAGCTCGGCCGTCTGCGCCTCGCTGCTGGCGGCGTTGGTGGCCTGTAGCGGTGAGCCGGCCCCGGCGCTCTTCGAGCTGGAGTCGTCAGTGGCCGCCGGCGACTACTCCCTCGGTTCGGAAGCCGCGCAGGGTTTGAGCTTGGGAAGCGAGCCTCGGATCCAGGTGTTCAGCACGGACTATGAGCGCCGGCCGGCGGTGCTGATGAACGGTGGCCGATGGCAGTGGCGGGGCATTCTCCCGGAGCGCACTCGCTTACAGATAGGGGCAGCTGCCGTCTCCCCCGGTGCTCATCGCCTGGTCGCTCGTCTACACGATGGCCGCAGCACCGAGGTCCTCGACGTGGCTACCTCGAGCGATCCCGAGAGGTCCCTGTGGCTGGATGTCGGGGCCGACCTGGAAGGCTCCGAGGAGCGCATCGTCACTCTGGAAGTGGAGCTGGAACGCCTCGATGGCCAGCCGCTTTCCGAGGTGGCCTGGGGTCCGGTGGTGCTGCGTCCCGCCGGCGAGGCGCTACGGGCGGAGGCGTCGGAGCCGCCCAATCTGCTCTTCATTCTGGTGGACACGCTGCGCTACGATCGCCTTTCCGCCTACGGGTACGAGCGCCCCACGACCCCGCACATCGACTCCCTGCTGGCGGACCGCGGTGTGTTGTTGGAGAACGCTTACTCCCAGGCGCCGTGGACCCTGCCTTCGGTGGTTTCCTACCTCACCGGCCGCTATCCCGGCGAAGTGCTCAGCGACAACATGGCCGCCTTCGGAATTCCCCCGCAGATTCCGTCGCTGCCGGAACGGGTGCGGGACCGGGGCTATGTCACCGCCGGCTTCTACGCCAACCCGGCGCTCTACCGAGGCAACGGCTTCGATCGGGGGTTCGACACCGTGTTCACGCCGCCGGCGGATCTGGAGTGGTTCACCCGCCACGCCGACGACCTCAACCGCCGCATGATCCCGTGGCTTGAGGCGAATCAGCATCGGCCGTTCATGCTCTACGCCCACTACCTCGATCCCCACGATCCCTACGACAACCCGGACATCGTCGATGATCGTTCGCAGTTCTATCCGGACTACCCGGGGCACCTCCACGGCCGGCTGATCCATGGCATCTACGGCGGGTACCACAAGCTGTACTTCCCGGAGGAGGACGTGCGCCACATCAACGCCCTCTACGACAGCGAGGTGGTCTACGTGGACCGCTTCGTGGGGCAGCTGGTGCGCGCCCTGGAGCCGGAAGTACTGGACAACACCCTCATCGTGCTGACCTCGGACCACGGCGAGGAGCTCTACGATCACGGGGGCTGGAAGCACGGGCAGACCCTCTACGAGGAGCAGATTCACGTGCCCTTGATCTTCCGCTGGGACCGCCGCTTTCCCGCCGGCCAGCGGCTCCGGGGCACGGTGGAGCTGGTGGATTTGATGCCCACCCTGATGGCGGCGCTGGGGGCCGAGCCGGATCCGCTCTGGCAGGGCCGGAACCTGCTCTCTGCCCTCGCCGGAGAAGCGCCGCTGCCCCGTCGGCCGGCCTTCGCGCAGCATTTGAGCTCCGGCCCGTTGCGGGCCGCCTCCGTGCTCGACGGCAACAAGCTCATCCTCTTCAACCGTCAGGCTCCCTTCGATCCGCCGGACAAACTGCAGGAATACCTCTGGCGCCAGGATCTGGAGCGGATGGAGACCGTGGAGCTGTATGATCTGGGGAAGGATCCGGGGGAGCAGGACAATCGAGCCGGAGCCGATCCCGCGGCGGTGGAGAATCTATCGCCGGTGATCCACCGGCACCTGGACCGCCGTCTTCCGGGGCTGCGGATCGTGGCCGATGGCTTGCCCTCCGGCGCGGAGCTGGAGGCGCGAGTTCGCTTCGAAAGCTCCCCGGCAGGCTGGAACCCATATTTCCTCGGCGCCGAGGACGGGGCGCAGCTCACTGGCACCGACCTCGTTCTACAGTGGCGCGGGGAGGCTGCGGGAGCTGCTGCGGCTCCGGGCCGGGGGGTGCGGGTGGACGAGAGCTTCGGCCGCGTGCTGGCGGTGGAGGCGACCCTCGACGGCGAGCCCCTGCCCCCGGCCGCCATCCAGGTCGGCGGACGTCCCTACCAGGGTGGTGCGGTGGCTCCGGCGGAGCTGGAATCGGCCACCTGGCCGGCGCCTCGGGAGGGTGTCTCGCTGCGCCTCTGGCTCCCGGCCCACGACCTGCTGGAGAATGCCCCGGAAGAGAACGAGGAAACCCGCCGACGTCTCAAGGCCCTCGGATATCTATGAGCTTGTTCCACACCACACATCCCGATCCGCCCCGGGAGCGGCCATGACCCAGCAGGCCACCCCCGGTACCACCAGCACCCCCGCTGCCCGGCGGGCGCTGGTGATCGCGCCCCACTACGACGACGAGGTGCTGGGTTGCGGCGGCCTGCTGGCGAGCTGGCTGGAGGCCGGCGCCGAGGTCCAGGTGCTCTTCCTCACCGACGCTGCCGGCGGCACCGAGGAGGTCGAGGATGCGGCGGACTATTCCGCCACCCGACGGCGAGAGGCGGAGGCGGTGGCGGAGGAGCTGGGCTGGAGCGTCGCCGGCCATCTGGGGTTGCCCGACGGCGCCCTGTCGGCGCGTCTCGACGAGGTCGCCGAGCACCTCCGCCAAGCGTTGCTGGACCACCGGCCGGATGCGCTTCTGGTCCCTTCGCCCTTGGAAGCTTCGGAGGATCACCGTGCCGCCTTCGCCGCGCTCCACCGGCTGCTCTCCCCGCTACGTACCGGAGACGAGCTGATGGAGCAGGCGGCGGATCTGCGGGTCCTGGTCTACGAGATCAACCATCCCTTCTATCCCGAGCTGCTGGTGGACGTGGGGCCTTGGGTGCCGGCACTGGAACGGGCCATGGGGCTCTACGCCAGCCAGCAGCAGCGCCACGATTACCTGGCGGCGGCCCTGGGCCTGCGGCGCTTCCGCACCCTGACTTTGAAACCCGAAGTGCGCGCCGCGGAGGGCTACATAGAGCTGCGTTTGGTCGATTTCACCACCCGCAGCGCGGCGCAGCTGATCCGCCGCCTCGGGGGCACGCCGGAGCTGCTGGAGGTGCGGGAAGGGGCGCCCCTCTCGGTGGTGGTGCGCACCCGCAACCGGCCTGAGCTGCTGGCCGAAGCGCTGGATAGCCTGGCCGACAACCCCTACCGCCGGGCGGAGGTGGTGCTGGTCAACGACGGTGGCGAGGTCCCGGCGGTGCCCGAAGGCTTCCCCCACCCGGTGGTGGCGGTGAATCTGCCGGAGAATCAGGGCAGGGCAGCAGCGGCTCAGGCCGGGGTGGAGGCGGCGAATCACCCCTGGGTCTGCTTCCTCGACGACGACGACCTGGCGGCGCCGGAGCATCTGGCGACCCTCGCCGGCCTGGTCCATGGCGCCGGCGTGCGGGTGGCCTACACCGACGCCGCGGTGGGGATCTACGCTCTGGCCCCCAAGGGCGGCAGCTCCGGCGAGGGCGGTTGGCAATGCCTTGAGCGCCGCCTGCCCTACAGTCGCGACTTCGATGCCGACCTGCTGGCCGTGGACAACTACATTCCCTTCAACACGCTGATCCTCGACCGCGAGCTCGTGCTCGAAGTCGGTGGCTTCCGCTTCGACCTGCCGTTTTTTGAAGACTGGGAGCTGCTCATTCGTCTCGCCCGGCGGGTGCGTTTCCACCACCTGGCGCAGGTGACCTGCGAATACCGCCACTTCCGCTCCGGCGGCCATCACATCTTCGGCGAAAGCCCGCGCCAGCGGCACGACTTTCTGGAGGTCAAGGCCCGGGTGCTGGCGGAGCACGGCGTGGGCAGTGATGCTGCGGCCTTGGCGCGGGCGGTGGATTTGCTGCGGGCGGAAGCGGTGGAGCAGGGCGAGGCGGTGGCGGCCCGGCGCCGGGAGGCCGAGGAGCGGCGGGAGGAGGCCGAGGCCTTGCGCCGCAAGCTCGTGGAGCGGGACGACGCCTACCACCGACTCAACGGCCGGTTGGAGTCGCTGCTGGGGGATTACCAGCGGGTGGAGGAGCAGATGCGCCATCACGCCGCTGAAGAGGAGGCTCTGCGCCGGGTGGTGGGGGAGCAGGAGGAGCACCTGGGCCAGACCCACGCCGAGATCCAGCGCCTGGAGGCCGCGGTGCGCGAGCAGAGCGAGCATCTGGAGCGAACCTACGCGGAGATTCAGCGCCTCAACCAGCTCATCGAGAGCATGGAGCAGACCCGCGCTTGGCGGCTCCACCAGTGGCTCCAGCGCCGAGGCCGGAGCTGATCTCATGACTCGGGTCGCCCTACTGTGCTCGGAAGCACTGCGCCCGCGCATGGCGGGCATCGGCATCCGCTACCTGGAGCTGGCTCGTCGCCTGCCGCCGGCGGGGCTAGAAGTGGTGGTGGTCACCCCCGGGGAGCCGGAGGAGGTTCCGGCGCTGCCGGACGGGGCTCAGATCCGCCGCTTCGAGCGCGGTGGCCTCGCTCAGGTGCTGGCGGATTGCGACTGCGCCGTCGCCCAGGGACAACTGGCCAACGACCTGGTGTTGGAGGCGCCCGAGCTACCCACCGTCATCGATCTCTACGATCCGTGGCTGGTGGAGAATTTGCACTACAGCGCCAGCCTCGGCCTCGATCCCTATCGCAATGACCACGCCACCTGGGTGTTGCAGATGTCCCGGGGAGATTTCTTTCTTTGCTCTTCCGACGAACAGCGCCACTTCTATCTCGGCTTCCTCGCCGCTCTGGGCCGGGTCAACCCGCGCCTACTGGAGTCGGATCCGGATCTCCAGAGGCTCATCGCTGCCGTTCCCTTCGGCTTGCCGGACGAGCTGCCGCCGCACCAGCCGCTGCTGCCGCCGTCGCCGGAGGGTACTCGCCGGCTGCTCTTCGGTGGTCTCTATGATTGGTACGACCCGTGGACTCTCCTCGAGGCGCTGGCGCTCTTGGAAGGCGAAGGGCGTGAGGATTGGGAAGTGCTGCTGATCCGCAACCCCAATCCCGGCTCGACCCCGCAGCGGCTCTTCGAGGAGGTAGAAGACTGGTGCCGCCGCCGGGGCTGGTGGGAGAGCCGGGTGCGAGCTCTCGACTGGATCCCCGCGGAGCGGCGCTACGATCTCCTGCGGGATGTGGATCTGATGGTGGCGCCCCACCGCCCGAGCCTGGAGACGCGGCTCTCCTTGCGGACCCGCTTCCTCGATGCCTTGATCGCTGGCTGCCCCGTGGTCACTTCGGAGGGTGGTGCCATGAGCCGCCTGCTGATGGAGCACGATGCCGGTTGGGTGGTGCCGCCGGGGGATGTAGCCGCCTTGTCGGAAGCCTTGACGGCGGCGCTGGATCGGCCCGAGGAGGTGGCTCGCCGCGAGGCCGGCGGCCGGCGACTGGTGGCAGGGTTCTCCTGGGACCGAGTGCTGGCGCCCCTGGTGGCCTTCTGCAGCGACCCACAGCAGGATCCGACCAAGGCCGACTTTGCTTTCCGGCCACCGACCCAAGCTCCCCCGGACGATCTTTGGTTCCGGCTCCGGCGCAAGATTCGGCGCCTGCTGGGAGGCTCCTCATGAGCAAGGTGAATCGGGTCTCGGTGGCCATCCTCAGCTGGAACGGCCGCCATCATCTGGAGCATTGTCTGGAGGCTCTGGAGCAGCAGCAGGATCCCGGCGTTCCGTGGGAAATCTTGGTGCTCGACAACGGCTCCAAGGACGGCACCGCCGAGTGGATGGGTCGGCGACATCCCACGGTGCGGCTCATCGAGAGTCCGGTGAATCTGGGCTTCTGCGCGGGCAACAATCGCTTGGTGGAGGCTGCCGAGGGGGACGCCGTGGCCCTGCTCAACAACGACACCCGGCCGCAGCCCCAGTGGCTGGCAGCGCTGGTGGCGGGACTACAAGACGCTCCCGAGGATGTCGCCGCGGTCTCTGGCTGCATCGTCAACTGGGAGGGGGACCGGCTGGACTTCGGCCGTGGCCTGATGACCTTCGACGGTCACGCCTTTCAGCTCGACTTCCGCCGCCCCCTGGCCCAGGCTCGAATCCCCGCCCTGGGGGACGAGCTGCCCTTCGCTTGCGGCGGCAATATGCTGGTGCGCAAGGCGTCCTTCCTCGAGGCCGGCGGCTTCGACGAGAGCTACTTCGCCTACCTGGAGGACGTCGACCTAGGGTGGCGTCTGTGGTCCGGCGGCGAGCGCATCACCTTCGTGCCGGAGGCGGTGGTCCATCACCGCTCCAGCGCCACCAGCGATCTGCTGGGGCTCTACAACCGCGGCTTTCTCTTCGAGCGCAACGCCTTCCTCACCGCCTACAAGAACTACGAGGCCGGCATCTGGCAGGGCATCATGCCGGCGGTCTTGCTCACCGTCACTTCCCGCAGCCAGCACTTGATGGAGCGCCGCAACCCCGGCGGCGGCCTCCTCGCCCTCGACCCCTACGCCGGCCACATCGCCGACACCGCCACGCCAGCTGCTCAGCCTGGCGTGGCCTCACCGGCGTCAGCTTCAACGGCCTCGGGCGAAGCCAGCGACATCCACCAGACCCGCTGGCAGCGCTGGCGCGCCTACCCGAAACGCGAGCTCCTGGGCCGCGGCCTGCTCAAGCTCGCCCGCAAGATTTGGCCCCAGGCTCCCGAGCTCACCCCGCCCTGTCTCACCGACCCCCAGACCGTCGCTCATCTGCGCGCCCACAGCTACATCCTTCGCCACCTGGACCCCGCTGCTGAATCCCGTCAGGCCATCCAACGCCGCCGCCGCTTCCCCGACAGCGAATACTTCGCCCGCTTCCCCGCCCACCTCATCCCCACCTACCCCGGCGACCAAGCCCTCTTCCAAGACCCCGGCTTCCGTTCCTGGCTCCCCCAAGACCTCCCCCTCGCCGAGCGGCAGTTGGGGGAAGTGATGGAGATGGGTGAGTGAAGAGCTCGGAGGGCACGAAGGGAATTTCCGGCTGAAAGCGCCTGCTAAAATCAGTCTTTGATAGCTCTCCTTCCGCCACGGTGCAGAAGGAATTCTTGAATCGTGCCAGATTGGCCGGCCAAGGAGTGGATGGTTTGAGATCTCACAACTACATCGCTGTTCTTTTTCTCGCAGCCCTGGGACTGGCGCTGATAGGTGCACCGAAGGCATCCCCGGAAGCCCCTGAACAAAGGGTATTGGCTTCTGCGCAGGAGCCGGTGACAGAGATCTCGTGGTTCGTCAATGAGGAGCAGATTCGGCTGATCATGGAATCTGTCGGGCTCGAGGAGCAGCAGCAACTGCTTTTGGAGTTCCCGGATTTTCTGATCGATAAGGTTCTGCGAGACGTTGAGAGCGCGCCTGTTTTCAAGGATTTCCACATCGAGCAGGACAAGCTGACCCCGGAAGGCTGTTATCAGTACTGGCCTCTGCATATCGAAAGAAAGTATGCGAAGGAAGAGGGGCTCAGCACCGTGGAAGATCTATTCTCCAATGCAGAGGTTGCTCTCATTGCACGGATTTTGAAGAGCGAGTCGGGGTTGAGTTCGGGGGATTTCGGAACCCGCTTCGATTTCGAAGTGGCGGAGGTTCTGAAGGATTCTGGCGGAACAATCAAAAATAAAGATCTTCTATATTCGAGCCTCACTACCTTTGACCTGTATCTCGGTGAGAAGCGCTACTGTCGTCTGCGGAATGGATTCGATCAGCCGGAGCAAGGCGAGCTCTTCCTCCTTCTGGGCTACCGACCAGATAGGCCAACGCTCTTTTTTCGGGTGGCTAATTATTTTCCTGTTTTCGGTGGCAAAATAGGGCTTCAGCAGTACTCTTGGCTGGATCAAGGTTCGGAAACGCGGATCGAGGTTTTGCGAGAGCTAGCGATCGAGGCGGCGAACGGTGTTGGTGGGGTATGAGGTGGCCGGGTAGGTCTGCTTCTCGGCTGGAAATGCTTTCTTCTTATGTCCGAGTGGGACAGAGCTCTTGGACTATTGTCTTCATTCTGGTGAGTTGGCTCGGTTTCGGATTCTTGCTTCTGATGGTGTCAGAGCCTGCGTTCGGTGAGAGCTGCCAGATGGATCGGCTGATCGAAAAAGGTACGGGTGGGGCTACTTGCGAGGAGTTGCCCACGGCGGGCTCCTGCGGCCTTGAGCACACGGGACCAAAGTATCAGAGAGGCCGGTACGAAACGACCGTCTACGTTCCTGAAGGGGGCGAGTTCGACGCGATCTACGACCAACTTGGTTGCATGGTCGAGAAAGCCAACGATTTCTGGCAGGCCCCGGAAGGCTGCCCACCGCCCGGTAATCTTGGGGTCAACCCTCGAGTTCCCGGGGTAAAGGTCAAGCGTGGCAACCGTCCGAGTAACGATCCTTCTGGTATTCAGGTGTCTTACACACCGGATGCTGGAGGAAAAGCCCGTTGGGTTCCAGGCAGGAACGATGTGTTTTTTAGTCCTGACATCGCATGGGACTGCAATGAGACCAATCATGTCGACATTGCGGCTCACGAGCTTGGCCATGCCTTCGGCCTGTGCCACGACGCCTGTCAGCTTTCCGGTCCCACCGCACCCCGGTCGATCATGTTCGAATCGATCAGAGAAGGCACCAACTACGTCATCGCCCCCGAGCACTGCGAAGAAATCGAAAAAGCCAACTGCGAGCAGAATTGCAGCAATCTGGAGGAGGGCGAGCTTCAAGCGGGTGGAGACTGCCCGTGTTGCTTCTTTTGTCTGATCCCTCCGCTGGAGGATCGCTGCGCCATGTCGCCGCAGCTGTGCGGGGGTGGGTATGCGAATCCTCCCACCGGGTATTGCTACTTCCGGCAAACCACCGTGGTGCTCACCGGCACCGTCGAATATCACTACGACTACGGCACCTTCATTCACAGCGGAGATATCTTCAGCTTCACCATCTCCACGATCGATTGTTATGTCTACAGCCTGACCGGAGATCCGCCCGAGGAAGGATCCGGCGAAGGGGATTCGTGGTCGGAGCTGCCGGGAGATGGGCCCATCGTCTTCGTGCGCAGTCGCTACCCGGACGGAGCTTCGGGGAGCATGTTGGTGACGGGGGTGGCGCGGGATGATGAATATGGGGTCTCCAACGTGTCGTTCTGGGTCGACGGCCAGGTGGCAGCGGTCGAGGAGCTGCGCACCGGGCTCTACGATCCCTACACCTGCAACGAGCGCCCGGCGGTGGGCTGCGACGCCAACAGCCGCTTCGAGGCGACGGTGGATGTGAGCGCCCTGGCGGACGGCCCCCACACCCTGCAGGTGCTGGCGACCAACGGGCGGGTGGTGGATCCCATCCCGACCTACTACGAGATTCCCTTTGAGGTGCGCAATGCCGGCACCTGTGCTGCCGACACCACGGCGCCGACGGTGAGCCTCACCGCTCCGGCTGAAGGCGCGACGGTGCAGGGCGCGGTAGCGGTGTCCTGCTCGGCCAGCGATGCTTCGG
>JAXHTF010000212.1 GCA_034211275.1 Acidobacteriota bacterium | reverse complement strand
GGCACTGCGGCGAGGATCGCCATGCCGCAGTGCCCGACCCGGCGGCGGTGGTCAAAGTGGTGGGTGCCCTCGGCCTGCTTCTCTCTCCGTTTTATTTCGGCCTCAATCTGTGGGCGGTGACCCGCCTCATCGAGGATCCGGAGCTGCGCCCCGGCAAAGCCATGGTGGCGCTGGCGTGGGCGGGCATGGTGCTGATGGTAGGCACCATCGGCCTGCTCTTCTGGACCACCTTCTTCCTCGGCTGAGGCCCCAAGGATCACCGGAGCCCGCTGAGGTTTCTATTGCCTCCCATCGAACTTCATGCTACATTCCCATAAACCCTCATGGAGTGACCTCATGAATCGGCTGATCTTCATCTGCTTTTCGTTGAGCTGTCTCGCACTGACGAGCCTGCTCGCCCCCACCGCCCTGGGACAAGCCGCGTCCATCACCTTCGAGCCACCGCGTCCCCACGACGGCGAGGCGATCCTAGTGACGGTGATGCTCCCCGGATTCGAAGTCTGCGACCTCGACCCGGCGTGGTCCTTCGACTCCACCCAGGCCCCCCGCGTCGACATCCAGATCCGCGAGGAATGCCTCGCGCCGCCGCCGCCGGGCTCGCCCCAGACCGCCAGCTTCGAGATCTTCATCGGTCCCCTACCCGCCGGCACCTTCACCGTCCGCGTCCTCGGATCGACCAGCCTGCCCCTCATCGCCCGCCCCGTCAGGGTCGGCCGGGAAGGGAGCTGCGTTCCGTCCCAAAGCACCCTTTGCCTCCAGCGTGGACGCTTCCAGGTGCGCGCCCTCTACGCCACCGGCGACCAGTTCGGCCCGGGCCGTGCCCTTCCCAGAACCGAGGAGTCGGGCTATTACACCTTCTTCGATCGCGAGAACGTGGAGCTAGTGGTGAAGATCCTCGATGGCTGCAATACCACCTTCAACAGCTATTGGCTGTTCACCGCCGGGCTGACCAACGTCGGCGTAGAGCTGCAGGTGACGGACACCGTCACCGGCCAGAGCCGCTCCTATTTCAACCCGGAACGCAAGCCCTACCCGACCATCCTCGACACCCGGGCGATGCCCGTTTGCCCCTGAGGCCCATCCCATGAACCGCGAAACCATGACACCGTCGCTCCCAACTCAGCCCAGCCCTTCGAGGAAGCTACCGATACCCTTGCTGCGCATTGGCCTGCTCTGCGTCGTCGCCGTCCTAGCAGCCGGTTCCGCAGCAGCACAGCTCGCCGGACCGATCTCCGTCAATCCCTTGTCGCCCGTCCTGATGCCGGGGGAGATCGGTGAGGTCGTCGTCTCAGGCGTCGGCTCCTGCCCTACGGCCCACTCCGGCGAGACCACCAGCGATACGGTGATCATCGTCTTCAACGCCCACTGCCCGATCCTGCCTCCCGAACCCACCCCCTTCGCCATCCGAGTGCCGGTGGGACCGCTGGAAACCGGGACCTACACCGTCGAGGTGCGCGAGGCCGGCACCGATGAGCTACTGGCGACCGCTCCCTGGCAGGTGGGCTACCCCTACGGCACCTTCGACCTGGAGATCTCCCCGACGCCGGTGGCCCCCGGGGAGGTGGCCCAGGCCATCGTCACCGGCCGGGCTCCGTGTCCGCTGATCGCCGATCTGGTGGTCGAGGACGATGAGATCGATCTGCTGATCAACAACTGCGGCCTGCCCCTGCCACCGGCGGAAGACTTCCGACTGACCATCGACCTGCCGCCCCTTTCCGCCGGCGATTACACCGTCGGCGCCCGCAACTTCCTCGACGGCGTGTATTTCGCCCTGGAGGATCTGGCGGTGCTGGAGACCCCGACCCAGCTGGAGCTGCTGCCGGCCATCGCCAGCAACTTGGAAGACGTGGTGGCACGCCTCGACGGTTTCTCCACCTGCCCGTCGCTGCGCTTCGTCGACGTGAGCATGCCGCGCATCGAGATCAGCTACTCCACCGGCTGCCCGTTCACCCCACCGCCGCCGCCGTCGGAATTCACCTTCCCCATCACCCTGGGCCAGCTGGACCCCGGGGACTACACGGTGGTGGCATCGAATACCTCCACCGGCGAGGAAGTGACCCGGGACCTGCTGGTGGTGGAGCGAGCACCGCCCCTACGCTTCGATCCCGCGGCACCGAGGATCGACGATCCGGTCACCGCCATCGTCGGGCTGGCGGGAGTGGAGGTCTGCGATCCGGCGCCCGTGGCCACCATCGAGTTCGATCAGGTGGAAATCCGCCTCGACGATGACTGCCTGCAACTGCCCCCGGGGCCGGCGGGGACCCCGCCGCCGGTCACCGAGATCCCGGTGGAGCTCGGGCTCCTGGAGGCCGACACTTACACCGTGCGCGTCCTCGGGACCAACGACGCCCTGCTGGCCCGGGGCCGCCTGGACGTGCGCGCCTTCGGCGCCTGCATTCCCTCCCTCACCAGCCTGTGCCTCCAGGGCGGCCGCTTCCAGGTGCGGGCGGAGTACACCAGCGACCTCGGCTCCGGCAGCGGCCGAGCGGTGCAGGAGACCGACGACTCGGGCTCCTTCACCTTCTTCAACGAGAACAATGTGGAGCTGGTGGTCAAGGTGTTGGACGGCTGCGGCACCAGCTTCCGCAGTTATTGGGTCTTCGCCGCCGGCCTCACCAACGTCGGCGTCCGACTAACGGTGACGGACACCGAGCGCACCATCGTGCGGCAATACGACAGCCCCCAGGGAACCACCTTCGAGACGATCCTCGACACCATGGGCTTCTTCACCTGCCGCTGACGGCCCAGGGGTAGTGAACCCTCGTGGCCCGGTCGTGTCCTGGCCGAAATCCGCTCAGGCCTCGGCACTGCTGGCCGCCGCCGGCGGTGGAGCCGGAGCGGCGCGCGGAAAACTCGCTGCGCTCAAACAGTTCCGCGCGTTTCTCCGCTCTCGCTCCTGCCTGCGGCGGGTGCCTCGGAGTCTTCGCGGATTCCGGCCAGGACACGACCTCCGCTACAGCTAGACTCCGCCGGCTCTCTTTGACCGCCATTGGACCGCCGGTTGCCCGGCCGCCGGGAAGCGGCTAGGCTGAAGTCCACGCGCTACCGGCCCCGTCGACCGGATCGGTGGCCCCCAAGGAAGATTAGAGAATCGGCTTCGCGGCGCACTTCGGGCGTAGCGGGCGAGAGGGAGGACGAGGATGGATTACCGCAATCTCGGCGGCGCCGGCGTCAAGGTGTCGCCTCTTTGTCTCGGCACCATGATGTTCGGCGAGTGGGGCAACCGCGATCACGAGGATTGCGTGCGCATCATCCACCGGGCTCTGGACGCCGGCATCAACTTCATCGACACCGCCAATATGTACTCCGAGGGCGAGTCCGAATCCATCGTTGGCCGGGCGCTCCAGGACCGCCGCAACCAGGCGGTGCTGGCCACCAAGGTCTACTTCCCCATGGGCAAGAACCCCAACGCTCGGGGGCTCTCCCGCAAGGCCATCGAAGAGCAGGTGGAGCACAGCCTGCGGCGCCTGCAAACCGATTGCATCGACCTCTACCAGATCCACCGGCCGGACCGCTCGGTGCCCTGGGAGGAGACCCTGCGGGCCATGGACGACCTGGTGCGCCGGGGCATGGTGCGCTACATCGGCTGCTCCACCAACCACCACGAGGTGCAGGGGGAAAAACCCCTGGCGGCGTGGGAGATCGTCGAGACCCTGTGGATCAGCGAACGCCACGGCTGGGAGCGCTTCGTCTGCCTCCAGCCGCCCTACAGCATCCTCCGCCGCACCCTGGAGGACAGCCACTTCCCCATGACCCAGGCCCACGGCATCGCCAACATCGTGTGGAGCCCCCTGGAGGGCGGCTGGCTCACGGGCAAATATCGCAAGGGTCAGAGCAATCCCGCGGACAGCCCGCGGGCGAAGAAGTGGGTCGGTGATCTGGAGCAGGAGCGCTTCGAGCATCGCCTGGAGGTGGTGGAAGAGCTGGTCCGCATGGCCGACGACGCCGACGCTTCCCTGGCGGAGCTGGCCCTGCGCTGGACCCTCGAGCACCCGGCGGTGACCTCCGCCATCATCGGCCCGCGCACCATGGAGCAGCTGGAGAGCTGCATCCGCGCCACCGAGGTCGAGCTCAGCGGCGCCATGCTCTCGCGCATCGACGAGCTGGTGCCGCCCGGGACGTCGGTGCTCTGATTCGATTCCGATAGAGAGAGGATCAGAGCGGAGCCTCGGCGATCTTCCGGGCTTGCTCCCGAAGCTTGGCCAGGAGCTCGGCGACCTCCTCCAGGCGCCCGAGACGAGCGGCCGCTGCCGCCACCGGTTCAGCCCCCGCCTCGGCATCAGCGGAAGGGCCGCAGTGCCCGAGGATCAAGCGCCGGATTTCCCTCGCTTTCTCGTCCGCCAGATCTTCGACGGAGAGGGCCGCCCGGCGGGCGGCGGCTCGGGTGTCGGCGAAATCTTTCTCCAGCGCCTTCCGCGCTGAATACCCAGCCCCCGCCGCGGCGCCGGCGACGGCACCAAAGAGGGTCCCGATGATCGGCACCACGGTGCCGGCGGCGGCGCCGGCGGCAGCACCGCCGAGCCAGGTACCCCCGTCGGGAGCGTTGTCCGCCACCTCGACCCGCAGCTTCGGCGCGGTGAGGCTGCGGCGGATCTGCCGGCGGGCCTCCTGGGGCAACTCGGTGTGGCGGTTTCGCTCCAGCGCTCCGGCGACGGCCTGGAAGAAGTCTTTGCGCGTCCCTTCACCAAGAATCTTCAGCGCGCGGTTGAGCCGGTCGGTGTAGGTGTCGTCCCGCTGCAGAGGATCCGAGATCCCCCTCACCAAAGCGTCCGCCACCTCTCGCACCCCCGCGCTCCAATCCCCTTTCAACCGGCTGAGGATGTGGTCGAGCTCCCGCCGCAGCCTCTTGCCGTCGGCTTCGGCGGCGGCGCGGCGGGCTCGGGCCTCCTGCCGAGCCGTCTCCAGGGCCTTCTCCTCCGCCTCGACGCGCCCGCCGAGCTCCTCCTCCAGCGCCCGCAGGGCTACCAGCAGCCGGTGGGCCCGTACCCGATCTCGGCGTCCACCGATGCCCGCGGCGTCGTGGAGCACCAGCCGGCGCAGATCCGCCCCGCCGAAGGCACCGTTTCCGGTAACGCCCAGAGCCCGCCCCGCCACCGCCGCCACCGTGGGTGGCTGGGCTGCGGTGAAGCCGAGCTCTGGGGAGAGCTCCGACAGCTTCTCCAACAGGAAGGGCAACTGCCGCTCGAGCCCTCGGCGCCACTCCTCCTCCCCGTCCTGCTGGAGGAAGAAGTTGAGCACGAAGACCACCGACGCCGGCCCGGAGTAGGCGATCTCCTCGGCCAGAAACGCGACCTCCACCTCCGAGAGCATCTGCTTCGAGGTCAGAATCCACAACAGCACGTCCCCCCGCCGCACCGCTCGCCGGGCGCAGTGGTTCATGGCCTTGGTGTCGTTGATGCCGGGGGAGTCGATCCAGCGTTGACCGGAGGGGATCTCGACCCCGGCGAGGTCCAGCTCCACCCGGTCGACCGCCTCGATCTCCGGCCGCTGCTGTCCGGCTTCGTCGAGGAGGGCCACTTCCCGGCGGATGGAGTCGGTCTCGCAAGCGATGCCGTAGCGGTCACCGTTGCGGAAGACCTCCCCGCGATCGGCGGCGGCGGAACCCAGCGAGCACAGGGCTCCGGTCTCCGGCAGCGCATCCACCGGCAGGATCTCCCGTCCCAGGAGGGCGTTGAGAAGGGTCGACTTGCCGGATTTGAAATGGCCGCCGAAGACCAGGGTGGCCCCCTCGCCGCCAACCGCACCATCATCCTGTACCAGCCCCTCCACTTCCTCGGCCCATGCCGGCTCGACGCCCCGGAGAGCGCCAGCCAGCTGGCGCAGCCCTGCCGTCAGCCGACGCCAGGTTGCATCGTCCACCAGCGATGGGCCGTCGTCCGATCGGGCGTGTCGAAGCCAGCGGTCCCCAGCCAGGCGATAGGTGGTCATCTCGATGGTCCGCCTCAGGCCGCCTGGGCGGCGTTCAATTCCACTTCCTGCAGTTCGTCCATCTGCCGGCGAATGGCCTCCCGGACCTGGGTGAGCTCCTCCAGCACCGACTGCTTCTCGGCGCGGGAAAGCTCGTTGAGCTGCATCATGCTGCGGACGTTCTCTTCCTCGCTGGCGATGGCGGAGCCCAGTTCCGCCATCAGGCTCTTCTCCACCTCGGCGAAGAGCTGATCGACGCCACTCTCGATCCTCGGGCCAGCGGCGGCGGGGACCTTGTCCAGCTGCTCGAAGAATTGATCGAGGGTCCGCTCCTGCAGACGCTTCTCGATCCCCACCCGGTTCCAGGTCATGCTGCCGAGCAGTCCGCCGATCAGCGCCGCGGGAACGATGAGTGGGGCGATGGCGAAGCCCAGGGTGCTCAAAACCCCCAGACCGATGCCCGAGGCGACCCAGCCGCCGACGGTGCCCGCCAGGCCCCGCAAGCCGGCCACGCCGCCGCCGGCGGCCAGGCTGACGTCCTGCAGCAACACCCCCGCCAGGATTCCGATGGCCCGCTGCTTCAGGCTCACCGGCTCCACCACCTCGCCGGAGGCTACCTTCAGCCCGGTGAGCCGAAGCTGGATGTCGCTCAGACCCCGCTCGATCTCCCCCACCTCCTCGGACACCTCGTCCATCAGGCGATCGAAGATCGGCTGCAGCTCTTGTTGCGCCCCGGGCTCCGTGGCAGGCGCCTTGTGCCAAACGTCGAAGCGCTCTTTGGCGATGCCGGTGCAGGCGGCAGCCATCTCTTCACAGAGCTGCTTCTGCCGGAAAGCGGCGCGGACGAAACCGCCCACTCCCTGCAGCGACTCCAGCTCGACCTTTTCCAGCTCGATGGGCAGATCCCGGCGCAGATCCCGCACCATGCGGGCGAAGCTTCCCTCCAGCTGGCGAATGCTCTCGCGGCGGTAGCGATCGAGGATCTTCGGCAGTTTCCGCCGCCGCTGATGGATCGCCTCCAGCTGCGGAGCGATCTCCTCGAACGCCTCC
The DNA here is from genome assembly GCA_034211275.1 of Acidobacteriota bacterium. Classification (NCBI taxonomy): domain Bacteria; kingdom Pseudomonadati; phylum Acidobacteriota; species Acidobacteriota bacterium. Next base: position 4,191 of record JAXHTF010000212.1, on the reverse strand, counting down.
GCCAGCTCGGCGCTCTCCCGTTCGAGGCCGGCGCGGCGGGTTTCCACCTGTTGCTCGAGCTCCCGGGCATGCTCCAAGGCGGCACCGATGAACTTCTCCAGATGCACCCGATGGCGGTCGCGCACCAGGAAATCTCCCAGCCGCTCCTCGAAGGCCAGCAGACCGGAGCTCTCCACCAGCTCATCGGAAGGCTCCAGCTTGCCCTTCTCGGCGTCGAGACCTTGGACGAAGTGGATGTCCTTTTCTTCCAGATCCTGCCCTTGCCACTTCGGGCCGCTCATCATGTCCGTCACCAGCCGCTGCCAGGCGGCTCCCCGCAGGCGTTCGTTGACTTCCTGCTGGTGAAAGAGGTTGATCACGGTGAAGAGATGAGTCTTGGTCGAGAGCAGCTCCCGGGCGACGAAATCCCGCTCCTCCTTGCCCGCCAGCGCATCGCTGCGAAAGACCACGATGGCCGCGTCGGCTCGGTCCAGGGCCTGGCGGGTGATGTCGGTGCGGTGGGGCACGTCGTCGGTGCCGGGGGAGTCGATGAGGGTGACCCCGGACTGGCATAGCTCGGCGGGAAACCCGAGTTCGAAGTTGCGGATGTCCTGGAAGATTCGGCGGTTCTCTTCCTCGTCCATACGCACCGTCGACTCTTCGAGATAGCGCTCCAGGGGCCACTCCTGCTCCTCACCGTCGAAGCTCCACGCCTTCACCCAGGGCTCCTCGGCGTAGCGGATGTAGGTCAGGGTCGCAGTGGCGGGCAGATTGTCTACCGGCAGCGGACCGTGCTCGCCGGCGATGGCCGGCAGCGGCCGCGTCGGGCGACCCAACAAGGCGTTGAGCAAGGTCGATTTGCCGTTCTTGAAGCGGCCGACGACGATGACCTTGAAGGTGTCGGAAAGCAGATCCTCGCGCACGCCGCCGAAGCGCTTGGCGATCTCTTGAAGCTCCAGCTCCGCGGCGATGTCGCCGAGGGCGCCGATGGCCTCGGCGGCTCGGTGGGTGGATCTGCGCCGGACCTCCTCGACCTTGGCCTTGAGGCCCTTGGGAGAACCGGTGTTCTCGGCACTTGTGGTCTTGGGGCTGGGGGTCTCGGTGGTAGGGGTTTCAGGAATCAGGGTTTCAGCACTCATGGTCTAGCTCCTCTCGCTACCGTTCGAAAACGAATGAAATTTCAGGCTCAAAGACTCGTGTCGAAGACTCGGCGGCGGATCCCGGCCAGGCGTTCGGAGATCGCCTGAGTGCCCGTCGCCCCAGATGTCGCCGCAGATGTCGTGGCAGATGGGGCCGAGGCTTCCGAAGCCTCCAGCCGTTGCTCCAACTCTCGCCAGCGCCGGTTGAGCTCGGAGCGGATCTCTCCGTGAAGGTCATGGAGTGCCCGGCGCAGCTCGTCCCGCAGCCGGCCCAGGGCGACATGGACCTGCCCCACCGCCTCCTCGACGACAAGTTGCTTGCGGCCGCTCCGGCGGCGGAAGCGCTGGAGCCAACCGACCCCGAACGCTCCGGAGGCGGAGCTCAAGGCGATGAGCAGCGGGGCAAAGCCGAGGAAGGTGGAGAACCAGGCGGACACGGCACCCCCGGACGCCACCAGCAGCAGCGTGGCCAGATCGTCCGACGGTGCCGACGCCGAAGCACGGTCTCGGCGAGGGTCCGCCGGTAGCCGGCCGTCCAATCCGAGATCGTCCTCGCTCCAGCGGACGGAAGCCAGCGGCGCCAGCAGCTCCTCGGGATAGCCATCGCCGTCTTCGATGAGGTTCCACCGAACGTCCCGCAGGAGCTGGCGACCGTCGTCCAAGAGCTCTCGCCGGCGCTTCTCCACGCGCTCGGCACAGGTCTCGGCCAGGCGCCCCACGGCCTCCCGCATCCGCCCCTCCACCGCCGCCTCGATCTCCTCCGCGGTGGCGGACTTGCGGTCCAAAAGCCCTTCGAGCTCGTCCTCCAGCTCGGTCCCCAGATCGCGGTCGAGGTCGTTGAGAGCCCGATCCACCTCGTCCCGCAGCTGCCGGAAGTCGACGTCGAGGCGCTCGGCGAGACGGCGGCGGGAGCGCTGCAGCGACCGGCGGAGGCTGCTCAAGGACCGGTCCTCCGCCTCGCCGGCCCCGGGATGGGACGCCGACGGCTTCTGGGGAACCACCGGTGCGGGATCCCCAGCGACCTCCTGCTCCGCCCGTTCCAGCAGCCGGCGAAGACGCCAGGCGTCGAGCGCCGCCGGATCCGCCCCGGCACCTTTCAGCCACTTCTCCAGCCGCTCTTCATCCTGCGCCAGCCGCTGGGCCAGAAACTCCGGGAGGGAATCCTCGCCGGCACCGGCGGCGGAGAGATGGGGGTGCGCTTCGGGGGAGAGCTGGCGGGCACCACGCTCGACGATGTCCAGATCCCCTGCATCCTCCAGGGTCTCGGCCCCGTCGTAGACGAGAGCCCAGGATTCCGCCGGACGGCCGACGGTGAGCTCTTCCACTGCAGCGCGCAGAGCGGCATCCACGAGGCGGCCGCAGGAGAGGAGGATCACCAGCTTCGAAGCCCCCCAGGCGGCGGCGGGGTCCTGGGCCAGCTCGTCCAGAGAGGCCACCGAGGAGGAGCTCGCCGACAGCTTCTGAGACCGCCGGGAGCGCCATGCGGCGCCGTCCACGGCGGGCCCGCAAGCGATGCAGACGTCAGCCGTAGCGGGCGGATCGAGCAAGCCGGCGGCGAGCTCTTCGAGATCGTTCCAGCCCTCCTCGGCGGCCAGCCGGCGCAGCTCGCCGAGACCGTCTTGGGCGGGAATCGAGGCGGTGGGGGTCAGAGTCGGGGTCGATGTGTTGGCCATACGTCCTTCCGGGTGACGGGGGTTTTTCCGGGTTCAGCCTCCAAGACCCGGCGGAAGGACGAGTGTTTAGTGGGATGGGGAGATTTTTCGAACGGGCTGCTTGGACGGGCTCGCTTCGAAGGGGCGGCTTCGAAGGGGTAGCTTCGACGGGGCGGCTACTTCCCCACCAACCAGCGTAGCTCCTGACGCACCGCCCGGCCCAGGGCGCGCACCAACAGCAGCGGCGGCGGGGTGCGGGCGAAGGCGCCGGCGATGGCGTAGAGGGTCCGCAGGCCCACGCGGTCGCCGCCGGTGATGGCGTAGATGGGCTCCCAGGTGTGGGGCAGGAATTTGGCCTTGTAGGCGTCGAGACCGTCGAAATCGTAGAAGCGGCGGCCGTGGGCGCGCACCCAGCCAAGGAGCAGACGCAGCCACCAGCGCTGGGGCGGCGAGCCCAAGCCGGCGCGTTTGGACAGGGGGCACAGCCCGAGGGTGGCGTATTCGCACCCGGCGGCGGCGAAGCTCTCCATGGCGGCGTCGAGGAGCAGCTCGGTGGTGCCGTTGGGAGCCCCGAACCCGCGGATATTCTGCTCCACCAGCCAGCCCCGCCGTTGAGGCACCGGCGAGGCCACCAAGAAGGCCACCGGCCGGCCCTTCCGGGAGGCGACGAAGACCTGACGGTCGTAGAGCCGCCCCAGGGTCTCCGGCTCCACCAGGAAGTGCAGCGGCGGCAGGCCGCGGGTGCTCAGCCACTCTTCCAGACAGCGGTGGAGCTCCGGATGGTCGGTAGCCCGCTCGGCGCTCCAGGCTTCCGCCACGACGTTCTTGTTGCGCGCGCGGTGGAGCTGGGCGCGCAGGGAAGCCTTGCTGTCGAGGGTCTGGCGCCAGCGCTGGGGATTCCAACAGGGTTGAGCCCCCAGGTACAGCCGATCGTAGGGCCCCCGGGCCGCCAGCGCCTGGGCCAACCGCTCGCCGGCACCGAAATAACAGGCGCGCAGGCCGGCGCCGCGGGTGTCCTGCTCGAATTCCTCTACCACGCTCTCCAACCGCTCCGGTGCACACACCGGCGATCCCGCCACCACCCGATGGCCGTGGGCGGTGACATAGCCCACCAAAGCCTCGCCGTCGGCAGCGGTCCAGCGCTCGATGCCGGGGTTCAAGATCTGGTAGACGGTGCTATTCCAACCAAACCGCAGTACCAGCTCCCGCGCCCGTCGCAGATGCTCCGGAGGCAGCGAATCGTCCACTTTTGAGGACGAATCCTGCTCCAACACTTTCCCGTCCTCTTCCCCACTGCAGGTGTTTTCCAGGGCTGGCGACGACTCGGCCATGGCGGCAGCCTATCGCGAGGAAGAGGCCTCGGCGGACGAGGAGGACATTCAGCGATATGCTGTTGAAAGTAGTGGGCTGGCGCCCACTCT
>JAXHTF010000211.1 GCA_034211275.1 Acidobacteriota bacterium | reverse complement strand
AGCGGAGCGGGGTGGGATCAGGCGAACCCGCGAAAAACCACTATACATCGGCGACGCTTTGATTCCCCGGTGCGGCGGAGCCTGAAGGGCCGGCTCCGGGATAGACTGGAAGCTCTTCAACTCATCGTGGCCGGAGAGCATTTCAGGGAGACGCGGCTCCTCGCGAACCCTCTTCCAGGGCGCCTCCGCTCGATCATCGACTGGACGAGGAAGGGACTTGATGAACAGACCGGTAGTGAAGATGCTGATGGCAGGAGGCCTGGGAGTCCTGTTGATCCCGCCGGCGGTTTTCTTGGCCGTGGCTCTCGGCGAGGGGATGGGCCTCGGCGGGGCGGGCGCCGCTTTGGTAGCTCAGTACACGGCCTCGCAGCTCAACCTGCTGGTGTGCGGAGCCCTGGGGTTGGTTCCGGTTCTGCTGGTGCTGCTGATCCTGTGGGTACACCGGAAGGTGGCTCCCGGAAGCCTGGCGAGGCCGGCGCTGGCGCTGGGCGGCTTGCTGCCGATTCTACTGATCCTGGTTTGGGCGAATTGGGATTATTGGCCGCGCTTCTTGCCTTCGCGGACCTACCCCGGCTTTCCCCACGGGCTCGGCCTGGTCATCGCACCGTTCTTCTTTGCCCCCATTGGAGGGGTCGTGGGGATGGTGGTCGGATGGCTGGTCACCCGGGTGCAGCGATGAGGTGGGGCCAGGCTCTTCTCCTCTTGGTGAGTCTGTTGGGGGTCGCCGAGACGGCCGACGCCTGCCGCTGCGAGCAGCGGCCGCTGGCGGACTATTTCGCCGCTGCGGACGAGGTCTTCATCGCCCGCCTTGCCAGTGCCAGCGTCGACACCGAGAGGCATCGCCAGGTCTTCACCTTCGAGGCGCTCGCACCTCCTCACAAGCCGGTTTCTTCCCAGAAGACGGGGCCGGAGTGGCCCTATGCCACGGGCCTGTCGACGGCGTCCTGCGCGGTGCCGGCAGAGATCGGTGCGGTGTACGTGGTCTTCGCGGAGCACGATCCCCAGGAGGAGGTGGCGTGGCTGACGACCTGCAATGGAACCCGCATTCAGCTGGGGGCCGGCGGAGAGCCCCAAGGCTTCGTGGACGTCCCGCCGCGCTTCGTGCCGTCGCAGCTCAACGCCCTGGCTGGACTGGAGGTGCTGCGGGAGATCACCACCCGGGAACCGGATCCCGGCGACCAGGAGAGCGAGACGCTGGTCGGTCTGCTCGACCTTCCGCCTTTTTCCCACGGCGGGCTCGTCTTTCTGCGAACAAGACCGGAGCCAGACGCGGAGCTGGTGGCGTCCCCGGACTCCATGGAGGCTCTGGTTCATCGGGAGTCCGGCTACGAGGTAGAGGCCGCGGAGGTCTACGCCGTCGCCGACGGCTGGTACAAGCTGCGGTTGGCCGAGAGCACAGAGGGCGGAGACGCGAGGAACGCTGCAGCCTGTGGAGAGTTCGTCTGGCTCTCCCCCGAAGGCGCCGGCACCTACTGGCCTCTGGACGAGCTTCCCATCCGCCGCCTCGCCTACCTCAACGAGCATTGGAGCGGCTTCGTCTGGCCCGAAGCCGGTGCCGGTCTGCCGGTGCGCAGCGGCAGCTACGACCCCGCGGCGGAGCGCGCCGAAATCCCCGTCCGCGTCCTCGAAAGCACTCGTCTCGCCAGTAGTCTGGCCGGCAGCCTGTGGTTCCGCATCGAGGTGCTCGATTCCAGCCCTTGCGAAGGAGGGGATCCCCGCGTTCTCCTCACCGGCTGGACCCCCGCCTACGGCATCAGCGGAGAGCCGGTGGTGTGGTTCTACTCCCGGGGTTGCTGAGGGTTGGTCAGGCCCGAGGTTGACAAGCGGTCCAGAATAAGCTTGCTTTGAGAAAAGAGCGTAAGACTCTTTTGTTTTCACTCTTCAAAGGAGTGATCTCTGCCAGGGCTGGGATCTCGATTTTCTTCCAGCACTTTGCCCATAGCGAGATCAAGATCCTGTGGAAGGCTCTTTCTAAACTTGGCGTAGGCTTCGGAAAAGAGAGTACGCTTCCGTTCCAGTTCCTGTCGCTCGGGTGGCGATGTTCTAAGGGTGTGAGTCATCAGAGCCTTGCAGGGATTATCTCATCGAAATGAGCTCCTAGGAGCAACTCTCCAACCGCCCGCTATACCTGCAGCCGGAAGACCGCCGTCAGCGACGCTTTCTCCGCGAAGCGCCGTGGGGACACTTCCACGAAGGTGAACTCGTCGGCGGCGAAGCGGCTGGGGAGATGGGAGGAGAAGTCGAGCTCTTCGATCTGCGGGTGGCCGTGGCGGTAGAGGTGGGCGGCCAAGCCGAGGCGCTGGAAGAGCTGGAGCCATTCGTCGACGGTGAGGTTGGAGAGGTGGTGGGGGTTGGCCTGGTTGTCGGCGAGGAGGTGCTCGTTGGTGATAGGCGGGACGGCCAGGAGCATCTCGCCGCCGGGGGCGAGGGCACGGCTTGCGGCGCGCAGGAAGCGCTCCGGGGAGCGCAGATGCTCCATGGCATTGGAGGAGACGACGAGGTCGAAGGAGGCCTGCGGCAGGTCGAGCTTCTCCAGGTCTTGGATCTCGAAGCGCAGGTTGGGGCGCCGGTAGTTGCGCGAGGCATAGCGCAGGCTGGCGGCTTCGAGGTCGATGCCCAACACTTCCCGGGCTCCCGCCGCGGCGAGCCGGTCGCTGCCGTAGCCGAGGCCGCAGCCGGCGTCGAGGATTCGCCGACGGTCAGCGAAGCCGGCGAAGAATCGGTAGATGGACTCGTGGGCTACGAAGAGATCGTTGGCCGCCGCCGGCCACACCCGCTCGCCGCCCAGCGGCACCCTTGCCCGCAGCTTCTGCAGGGCGCCACGTAGGCGGGCCCACTGTTGCTGGAAGTTTCGAACGCGCATGGTCAGGAGAGAGGAGGATCAGGGGCGGTCAGGGTTTGTTCCGCTCGATGGTGCATTCGGCAATGCGCAAGCGGAAGGTGGGGTGGTAGAGGCCGGTAGCGGCATCGAGGCCCGGCTCGCCGGTGATCTCCAGGACGCCGTGAAAGGAGCCGCCGCTGGGGAAGTGCATGGGCTCTCCGGGGCGCCAGATGAGGCCCTCGAAGCGCAGGTCGTCGTCTTCCAGGAACAAGTCGATGCCATAACCACCGAGCTCGACGCCTTCGCCCAGATTGTGCGGTGTCCCGCGGTCCTCGGCGTCATCGGAGCAGCGTCGGGGAAATCCCATGGGGACTTCGTGGAGGGTGAAGTCCGGCGCGACGTAGTGCAGGTATTCGGTGGTCCAGGTGTGCCCTGCCGCCGGTTCGGAGACCAGCAGGTGGAGGAAGAGGTGGCTGTGCCAGCGGAAGGTGCGGGCTCCAAAGATGGAAGCCCGGAGGGTCTCCACCTCCCGAAAGCCCTCTTCGGTGCGGCGCCAGATGGAGAGCACCGACTCTTCGTAGGGGCTCCCGGAGTGGCCGTGGATGGTGAGGACCAGCTGAGGCTCCGTTCCCTGCGGAAGCGCTAGCTCCTGCTGCAGAGGAAGGGCTGGAAGGCTGGGAACCTCTCCGGGGATCTCCTGGCGCAACTTCTCCCGGGTGCTGAGCTCGCCTTTGCGGTCGCTCTCGCTGGCCTCGGCTGAAATCCAGCCTAAGGCGAGCCAGGTCCAGAGAAGGGCCTTCGCCAGCTGCGGCCCTCGGGGTGTCGAGCTTCCCATGTCGTCTAGGCTACTTCGGAATCAAGGCATGGAGAGGATGGAATGTGGCGGGATCGGGGTGGATAGGCCCATTGGCGCCTCCGGACGCCGACACTTTGACTCCTCGGCAGTTCTCCGGCGGTCCGCCTCCCGGACCCGTATAATGCTCGTCCGATGATTTCTTCTGATGAATTTCGCGACGTCTTACGCCATTTCGCTTCCGGAGTCACCCTGGTCACCGCCCGTCAGGGGGAGCGAATCCACGGGCTCACCGTGTCGGCCTTCACCTCGGTGTCGGCGGATCCACCGCTGATCGCCGTGGTCATCGACCAGCGCAGCGCTCTCAACGCGATGCTGGCGGAGGAGGAGGCTTCCTTCGCGGTCAATCTGCTGGGCGAGGATCAGCAGAAGCTCTCCGACAACTTCGCCTTCTTGCCCGAGGGGGAGCGCTTCCGGGACGGCCAGTGGATCCCTTCGGAGACCGGTGCGCCGGTGCTGGAGGATGCCCTGGCCTGGGCCGCCTGCAGGGTCGTAGCCCGCCACGCTCTCGGCACTCACATCCTCTACGTGGGCCAGGTGGAACAATCCCGCACTCCCCGGGCGGGCCACGGGCCGCTGGTGTATTGGAATCGGGGCTACCGCACGCTGGCGGAAGGTGACGATTGATTCTTCGGTAGGAGCTTCGATTCTCGAGTCGCTGCTAGGAGCTTGCTGAAAAACCCGCGTCGCGCTCCGAACGGCTCTTTTCGGCCGAATCTTCGTTGTCGCACCTCGACGATTCCCGAATCGCCTGCGGTTCTCCGCCTTGATTCTGCTCGAAAATTTCTCGTTCTCGCTTGCGACTGACTTTTTCAGCAAGCTCCAAGAGCGCATCAAGGCCGGGGCACGGACCGTGGGGCAGGGAGGAGACTTTCCTTGACCCCGGACCGCGGCGGTTGACGCTCATCCTAGAGGGGGCCTTTGGAATCTCCGGGGGGCTCCCCGAAGGAGGCCGCCATGGATTCGAGAGCTCGCCAGCTCGCTTGCCGACTCGGAGGCCGCCGGGGCCTCATCCTGCTGATTTTCTGGATTACCGCTCTGGCCGGGCCACCGCTGTGGGCCCACGGCGGTGGCCTCAACCGCGAGGGCTGTCACCACAACCGCAAGACCGGCGACTACCATTGCCACCAGCCGAAGCCCGGTGCCACCCCGTGGCCGCCGCGCCGAGACTTGCCGGTGGAGGAGGAGCCTGCCAACGAGGGCAGAAAGCGGGAAGACGGCTCCTCGCGATCTCAGCGAGTGCCGATTCCCAAGGGCTATTCCGCCTTTGAGCTCACCGCTACCGCCCAAACCCTACTCAGCATCCTCGGGGATTACCACGGTCAATCCCACGGGGTCCTGGACGACCCGACCCGACAAGCCATTTTGCGGTTCCAGAAGCGGCATCAGCTAGCAGCCACCGGGCAGTCGTCGGGGGCTTTGTTGAAGCGCTTGGCGTCGGAGGTGGCGGGCCGCTGCCGTCGGTCCCGTTGAAGTGCCTGTCCACGGACAGCTAGCGGCTTGTTTTATGCTGTGGTAGCATTTCTTCGGTTCTCCCTTGTTGGTACTCAACGCTCTTGAAGGAGGCATGCCGTGCAGCGATGGGTCGGAACCTATTTGTTGGTGGTTTGTTTGGTTTGGCTACCGGCCAGTGCCGCCTCGGCGGAGCGACTGTGGGGTGTTCTGGGCGGGCTCGACGAAGGAGCCGATGATGCCGGTGCCGTGGTCGAGATCGACCTCGATTCTGGAGAGGTGACAGTTCTGAGGACTCCCCTGCCGGGAGTGGGTCTCAGTGGTGTTGCAACGTTGCCCTCCGGCCGGGTCTTCGCGACCACCGAGGTCCCCGACGGAGAAAGCTCTCTGCTCCTCGAGCTCGACCCGGCCAGCGGTGGGCTGCTGCGGGTCATCGGAGAGATGAGCATCGATACAGCTCCGTTCTTTCGGGTTCACGATTTGACCGCCGTGCCGACGACGGGAGAGCTCATCGCCATCGGCCGTCCTGGCCAGAACCAAGTGGCTGTCGTGGATCTTGAAACCGCGGTCGCGACTTTCCTTGGGTTCGTGGTGTACTCACCGTTTCCGATTCCCAACATCTCTCCGATAGCTTCCGGGCCAGGGGGTGAGCTCTGGACGAAGATCGAGAGCAGCGAAGGGATCTTCCAATTGGTCGATGTGGAGCCCCCCGATGTCGAAGGGTTTGGGCACATCTACTTTCCAGGAACCCCGGACAATGTAGGAGCCACCGGCTTGGTCATTCACCCCGAGAGCGGCCTGGTGTACTTCTCCGAATGCTGCACCCTCACCCAGGGGAACGACGTCTGGGTGATGGCAGCTCCCAACTACTCTGCCACCCTCGTCGTCTCCGCCGGCGGCAGCCGGCAGATCGAGGACCTGACCTTTGTCGGCGATCTGCCCTCGGTGGTGGAGGTCCCCACCCTCTCTCCCGTGGCGCTGGTGGGGCTCGCCGGTCTTCTCGCTGCCGGAGCCGCCCTGATCTTGCGGCGGCAGCGCCAGATGCCAGCTAAAAAAGCACCGGGCGGTCCGGTGAGAAACCGCCCGGTGCACCAGGGAAAGGCGGCAGGGTCTACCCGCCGCCGGTCCGCCGACTCGTGAGCCCCTAAGGGCAGGTGGCGAAGGCCGAGGTGTCGGTGATCGCCGGTGAGGAGACCCCCAGCGTATTGCTGTAGGTCTTCTGCAGGCCGGTTTGGGTGTCGCGGACGGTCAGGTCATAACCGACATTGGTGGTGGCGGCGAAGAAGGTCCAGTAGTGACCGTTGACCCCGCAGCCGTTGAGCACCTTGACCAACATTTCCCAATTCTCCGGATCGAAGAACCAGAACAGACCGGAGTCGTCGGTGCCACAGGCAACCGTCCGGCCGGGACCGGTGTTGCCGGCGCGGTCCAGCCAGTCCACTTCGACTTCGAAGCGACCCTGATTCAGGCAGAGCGTGGTCGGTCCCTCGACGCAGGGTGAGGTACTGCCGGTACAGGCGGTTCCGGCCTGGGAGTAGCTCGTGGTCCGGGTAGCCGACTGCCCCTGTCGCCGCACGGTGATGGTGACGTCGTGCTGACCACCATCGGCTGCTCCGGCGGTCCAGGTCAGGATGTACTGGTTGTTGAGGGTTTGACCGATGAGGCCGAGGATGGTTTGCAGGTCCGACGAGGTGGCTCCCAGGAAGGAGAGTCCACCGGTCTGGTCGGCGATGGTCTGCAGCACGTTGCGGTCGGCAAAGCCGAATCCGATGGTGAAGACCGGAACGCCGGCGTTGCGGGCGGCGTTGATGGCCTGCTGCTGGGTGATGTTGCTGTCGTTGTCCTGACCGTCGGTCATCACGATGAGCGCCTTGCGGCCGGAGATCGCCGCCGTGCGGTTCGCCGCCTGGCCGATGGCGTCGTAGAGGGAGGTGCCCCCCAGATTGTCGGTCAGCTGGTTGACGGCGTTGCGGGCAGCGGCTTTGTTGGTGGTGAAGTCCTGGATCAGCGAGACGTCCGTGCCGAAGTGATACACGGCGACTCGGTCCGAAGATCCCAGGAGGTTGATGAATTGATTCGAGGCGCTCTGGATGTTGTCGATGTCGGCGTTGCTCATGCTGCCGCTACCGTCGAGCACCAGTCCAACGCTGAGAGCACCGCCCCCCGTGCTGACCGTCTGCACCGACAGGCTCCTGGACTGTCCGTCCTCGGTGAGGGTGAAGTTCTGATTCGTCAGCCCTTGGACCGGGCTGCCGGTGCCGTCGGTGACGCTCACCACGGCCCTCATCTGCGGGCAGTCGTCGGCGTCGATCTGGTTGACGGTCAGGTTGAGGCTGTCGTTGGTGTCGGTGACGACTTGGATGTTGTCGACATAGGCGCCTTCGAAGGCGATGGAGCCGTCGCTCTCGTAGAGAAAGGCGAACCACACTTGGGAGTTCCCGGTGAGATCCCCGAGGCTGCCCCAGGCGGTCAGATCTTGGGTGAAGCTTTCCCAACCCGACGTATTGTCATCCCGCCCCAAGACGGTGAAGTTGACCCCGTCCAAAGAGGCGCCGAGGAAGAAGATGTCAAAACCTTGCTCCGTCTCCAGCCAGAGATCGAAGTTGACCTCTCCGCTGCTGGTGCCGCTCAGGTCCAAAGGGCCGGCGATCATCCAGCTTTGAGTATTGGGCGGCACGTCCTGACCGGCCCCTGGGAAGTCGGGGCCGCTCTGGGCGCACCAGGCGCTCCGAGAGCCACTGGAGCGGCGTTGCCCGGTGGCTCCCCAGGCAACGTTGGAATTGCCCAGGCCCAGGGTGATCCAAGGCGGGGACGGGAAGGTGTTCTCGAAGCCCTGAGCGAGGATCGTCGAGCGCTGCTGTGTGACACCGTCGGCGATGCTGAGATACTTCTGGGGCGGAGTGGGAACGGTGAGGGGCGAGTAGCTCTGAAGATGTTGCACGGTGGCAGGGCGAGTGAGCTGCTTTTCGAGGCGTTGCTCGCCCCAATCGGACCGAGAAACCTCAGTGGGAGGCTCCTCCGCATGGATAGAGGCGGGGCTGGTTCCGAGGGCAACCAAGGCGAGGGCAATGCTGACAATGATCAAAGGGACCCGATGCATTGAGTGGAGCTCCTTCCTATGAAGCGTTAGCACGTTCGTGATGGAGGGAGTCGGCGAGACGCGGCCGGCGCCGTTCGACCTGGAGCCGAAGGAATCGGTGAGAAAGCAGCGGACCGGTCCTGGGATCGACCGCTGGGTTTCGTAACGCGTCATCTATGCGAAATTCTTTGACTCCCTTATTTAAGATAGCGATGACTTGCCCCTGGAGGGCTCAACGATCCGAGGATCCGGCGGGTCTTGTCATCGTCCGGGAGTTCTGTAATCGAGGGTCAGGAAAAACAGATGCTGCGGCTACCGACGGGTGATTCCCGTGCAGAAAGAGTGGTGAGCCTGAGCGCCGATGACCTGCTATTGACGACCTGCTATTGAGGAGAGACTCTGATGACTGAGCAACCTGTTTCCGTGCCGTCTCGTTCCATCTGTCACCGCGGGCTGCTATCCGCCTGGCTGCTAAGCCTCGTGTTGGCCGCTGGGTCCATGTCGGCGCAGCCGTTGAGCACCGTCGTGTGCGCCAACGGTGGCCCCAACTACACCCCCTTCGCCATGAGCGAATTCCTCGCCACCGACACCGGTACTCCGCTGCTCCGGCACACCCTCACCGGGCCCGACTCCCGATGCAACGACGGCACCTCGGCGGTGATGTACATCCGGCCGGCGGACGCTCATTACACGGGGCCTCAGCTCACCGACGCCGAGAAGCAGCAGGAGAAGTGGGTGATCTTCTTCGACGGCGGCGGTGGCTGCGGTGATGCCGACGGTTGCGGGGAGCGGTGGTGCAACCTCAACGGCTTCAACCGGGGAGCGAAGATGAGCACCACCGGCGTCTACGACGCCATTCGTGGCCCCGGGATCCTGCGCCAGGATCCGGCCACCAACCACTTCGCCGGCTACAACCACGTGCTGATCTACTACTGCAGCTCGGACAACTACATCGGCTCTCAAGCCCACACCAGCATCACCGCGGTGGGCGGTCCATTGGCCGGTACCAGCTACGACATCGAATTCAACGGCGAGGCCATCGTCGCCGATGTGTTCAACACGCTGCTAGCCGGCGCGGCTCCGGATGCGGGGCCGGCGGCGACCTTCTACAGCACGCCGCTGCCGTCGCTGGCCACCGCCGACGAGATCGTCATCGCCGGCGAATCCGCCGGCGGCGGAGGGGTGCGGCATCACCTGGACAGCCTCAACGCGCTGCTCACCGCCGCGGTGGCGGGCCAGCCGGAGATCTACGGCGTGATCGACGCCGGGGCCGCGCCGGCCATGTGGGAGCCGTGGATCACCTGGGGTGCCGTCGCCGGGGCTCCGGTGAGCTACGCGGACTATCTGCTCAATTGGGTGGTGCCGCGATCCGACGTCTTCTGGGGAGCCAACAGCACGGCCATCGATCAGAGCTGTCAGGGTGCGGCCTTCGCTGCCGCCCACAATGCCGTCGGCAGTCACCCGGAGATCTGCTACGACACCACCTACACCCTGGCCAACCACATCGAGACGCCGTTCTTCCTGCGCATGGACATCAACGACACTGCGGCCCGCGACAGCTTCCAAGCTTGGCAGCTCTTTCCCGGGATCGCGCAGTATTGGACCGGTCAGGTCACCCTGCTCAACGACCTCGCCTTCGGTGCTGGGGGCCTCGAGCCCTTCCTCACCCAGCCGGGGGTCTTCGGTCCCAAGTGCGATCAGCACGTGAGCATTCTCACCGGGGACTTCTACACCCACCACATCAGTCCGGTGGGGTCGTCCTTTCATGACCTGCTAGTCAATTGGCAGGCTGGGTTGGCGCCGGCGACGGAGATTCAGCCGGACTTCATCGCCGGTCCGGCGTACACCAACTCCATCTGCCCCTGAGGCTCGGCGAGCCAGCAGCAAGGGCTGGACGGGGTATGGATCGCGGGGTGAGAATGGGCGTCAGCGGGGGCGACAAGCCCCCCCCAACGACCAGCTACAACGACCGCGAGAGGAGCTCCCCCCATGAACCATCAGGTATTGATCGGCGAGTTGCGCAGCGCGCAGCAATTCTTCAACAAATCCAGCGCCTGCCTGCGCGAGGAGGATAGCCAGTTCGCGCCGGCGGAGGGCATGATGACCGTCGCCCAGCAGGTGGCCCACGTGGCCTTCACCGTCGATTGGTTCGTCGAGGGAGCGTTTCGGCCGGAAGGCTTCGACATGAACTTCGAGGAGCATATCCGCCAGCTGCAGGCGGTCACCTCCCTGGCGGAGGCCCGGGCGATGGTAGCGGCCTCCTTCGAGCGGGCGGTGAAGACCATCGAGTCCAAGTCCGCGGAGGAGCTGGCCGCACCGCTGCCGGAAGGCCCGGTGATGGGCGGTTTGCCCAAGGGGGCCATCTGCGGCGGCATCAGCGATCACACCGCCCACCACCGCGGCGCCCTCACCGTCTACGCCCGCCTCTGCGGCCACGTGCCGGAGATGCCCTACTAGAGGAGCTTGGCGCCGAAGGGCCGGGTCGAGTCAAGGGGAAAGCAGGGGAAGCGAAGCGGCCAACGCCAAAGTCCAGCTGCTGAGGGATCCGATCAAGAAGTACTCGGTCATTGTGTCCACGGTTCTCGCCTCCCCCTCCGCTCCTCCGGAGGTTCCCACGATCCCTCTTGCTGAGTAGCTGAGCTCCGGGAATCGGAGAATGCTCTTGGCCGAGATGACAAGGGCGGCTGCAGTAGGCTCTCCCAGGAGAGCTAGCCCGAAGATCAGCCAACGTTCCAGAAGGCCCAGGATTCGACCGCCGCGCAAACGCTGTTCAGACGACTTCCAGTTGCTGGTCGCTAGGTTCAAGAGGGCTCGGATAGATCCATTGGCCGGTGCTCCCAGCGCTAGGACAATGCCCAGAGTCAGGAGGAGCGAGCCCCCGTTCAGGTGCAGAGCCAAGGGAAAAGGGAGCGATGCCAGCCACTCGTCGATCAGTGGGGCGGTAGCTTGCCAGAATCCCCCGGACG
>JAXHTF010000210.1 GCA_034211275.1 Acidobacteriota bacterium | reverse complement strand
AGACGGGCGGGCTCAGACCGCTGCCCTCAGACCGCCGCCAAGGCCTCTTCCAGCTGCTGGCGCTCGTGAAGCTCGGCGTAGAGACCTTCCTGGGCGACCAGCTCTTCGTGGGTGCCGCGCTGGGTGATGCGGCCGTCTTCGAGCACCAGGATCAGATCCGCCTCGCGCACGGTGGAGATGCGGTGAGAGACCAGCACTACCGTACGCCCCGGGAAGACCTCCCGCAGGTTGTGGAGAATTTTCTCCTCGGTGCGGGTGTCCACCGCCGACAGGCTGTCGTCGAGGAGCAGAATGGACGGCTCCCGCAGCAGCGCCCTCGCCAGGGCCACCCGCTGCTTCTGGCCGCCGCTCAAGGTGATGCCGCGCTCCCCCACCACGGTTTCCAGGCCCTGGGGGAAGCCCTCCAAATCCTGCCCGAGGCCCGCCAGCTCCGCCGCTCGCTTGACCTGCTCCGGCGTCGCATCGGGGACGCCCAGGCGGATATTCTCCGCCACCGTCTCGGAGAAGAGGAAGGTCTCCTGGGGCACCATGCCGATGCTCGAGCGCAGCGCCGCCAGGGGCAGCCGGCGCAGGTCGATGCCGTCGATGAAGACGGTGTTCTCCGGCGGATTGATCAGCCGCGGGATGAGGGAAAGCAGGGTGCTCTTGCCGGAGCCGGTACGCCCCACCAGGGCGACGGTGGTACCCGCCGGCACGGCGAAGTCGATGTCGTGGAGCACCGGCTCCTCCCCGTCGTAGGCGAAGCTCATTTGGCGGAAGGCGAGGTCGCCGCGCACGCTCTCCACCGTCACCAGGGGCTCTTCGTCGGCGATGGCCGGCGGGGTGTCGATGACGCTCTTGAGACGATTCATGGAGGCGGCGGCGCGCTGGATCAGGTTGACCACCCAGCCGACGGCGATCATGGGCCAGGCCAGGCGCCCCAGCAGCAGGTTGAATTTGACCAGGTCGCCGACGGTCATCTGCCCCTGATAGGTGAGCACACCGCCGTAGCACAGCACCGCCACGTAGCCGACACCGATGAGCAAGTGGAGCATGGGGCGGAAGGCGGCGGACCACAGAATCAGCCGGCGGTTGCGCTCCACGTACCCCTGATTGAGGCGGCGGAAGGCATCTTCCTCGTGCCCTTCCTGGACGTAAGCGCGCACCACCCGGGCGCCGGAGAGGTTCTCCTGCACCTTGGTGGAAAGGTCCGAATATTGCTCCTGCACCTGCTGGAAGTGGTGATGGATGCGCGAGCCGAACTCCCGCGTGGCCACCGCCACCAGCGGCGTGGTGATCACCGCCACCAGGGTTAGCGGACCGTGGATGGAGGCCATCAAGATCAGTGCCCCTACGCCGGTAAAGACGGTGTTGGCGCTGTACATGATGGCCGGCCCGCTGACCTGGCGCACCGCCTCCAGGTCGTTGGTGGCCCGGGCCATGAGATCGCCGGTGTAGCGCTTGCCGTAGAAGCTCGGCGCCATGGAGAGCAGGTGGTGGAAGAAGTCGTCCCGCAGGTCGCGCTCGATGTTGCGGCTCATGACCACCAGAATCATCCGCTGGCCGTAGCTGAACAGCCCCTGGACGACGGCGATGAGCAGCAGGAGACCGCCGTAGAAGAGAAGGGTCTGGGTGGAGACTTCCTCCCGCAACACGTCCACCGCATCCCCCACCACCCAGGGCGAAGCGAGGCCCAAGATGGACATGCCCAAAACGCAGAGCATGCCCCAGAACAGGCGGCTCCGATAGCGCCCGAAGTAGGGCAGCAGATGGCGTAGGGATCTCATGAGCTTGGAGCGCAGCGGGCTTCCCCGGGGCGCGATGAAGGCATCTTAGCAGGGCGCGGAGAAGCTCAACCCTGCTCAATCCTCTTCCCGCACCGAGGTCGCCGCGAGAATGCCCGCGGCACCGCGGGGGTGGAAGAAGGGGGGCTCGGCGTCGGGGCGGAGGCGCGCCTCGAGGCGGATGATGGGGCGGCCTTCTTCGATGTATTTGGCCTCGTAGTTGGTGCGCGCGCCATCGGGCCAGACCTCGTTGATCTCGGTGACCTCCAGCGCCGGATGCTCGTGGAGCAGCTCGCGGACGCCGCCGCCGTATTCGAGGAAATCGCTGGCGAAGACCAGCTGGCCGCCGGGGAGCAGGAGGTCGAGGAGCAGATCGAGACGCTCCGGATCGAAGAGGCGGCGTTTGTGATGGCGGGTCTTGGGCCACGGGTCGGGGAAGTAGACGTGCACCGTTTGGGCGAAGCGCCGGGGCAGCACCGCCGACATCAAGTAGATGGCCTCGCCGCGGATCCCCACCAGATTCTCCACCCCGTGGCGGCGCCCCCGATCCACCAGCAGGCGGCAGTATTTGGACACCACCTCGATGCCCAGGAAGCGGCCCTCCGGCTCCGCCCGGGAGCGGCGCAGAAGGTAGCGCCCCTTACCGAAGCCGATCTCCACCTCCCAGGGACCGGTGCCGGGGAGTAGGGCGTCGAGGTCGACGGGGGCGTCGAGATCCCGCAGGGTGAGATCCTCGGAGCCGGCGGCGATGAGCACGGGTTGAATCATGGGCGTCTCACGGGTCTATCAACAGCGGGGAGATCACAGCAGACGCGTCCGGCGCTGCTCCTTGAGCTGCTGGACGATGGAGCGAACGTCCTGGGAACGCTCCCGGGGCAGCACCAGAACGGCGTCGTCGGTGCGCACCACCACCAGCCCTTCCACCCCCAGCACCGCCACCGTACCGCCGTCCGCCACCAGCAGATTGTCCCGAGCGTCGAAGGCCAGAGCGTCCCCCAGATGCACGTTGCCGTGCTCGTCCGGCGGCAAGACTTCCGCCAGCGCTTCCCAAGAGCCCAGGTCGCTCCAGCCGCAGGCCAGGGGCAGGGTGGCGATGTTGGAGAGCTTCTCCATCAGGCCGAAGTCGATGGAGGTGGACGGCAGTCGGGGATAGAGCTCGCCGATGCGCGCCGGCTTCTCGGCGATCTCTTCCAGCCCCCGGGCCAGCTCCGGCAGATGCTCCGCCACCAGCTCCAGCAGGCGGGTGCCACGGAAGAGGAAGATGCCGGCGTTCCACAGATAGTTGCCGGACTCCTGGAAGCGTTGGGCGGTGGCGCTGTCGGGCTTTTCGGTGAAGCGCCGTACCCGCCGCAGGCCGGTGGCGGCATCGAGGGTCTCGCCCAGCTCGAGATAGCCGTAGCCGGTCTCCGGGCGGTGCGGCTCGATGCCCAGGGTAAGCACCAGATCCCGCTCCTCCACCGCCTTCTCCCCCGCCGCGAGAGTGCGGCGGAAGGCCTCCGGATCGGCGATGCGGTGATCCGCCGGCAGCACCGCCACCACCCCTTCCCGGGCCTCCTGAGGCATGGAGCGCACCGACCAGCCGATGGCGGCGGCGGTGTTGCGCCCCTCGGGCTCGAAGAGGATCTGCTCCGGCGGCACCTCCGGCAGCTGCTGGCGCACCTCGTCGGCGAGCATCTCGGTAGTACAGATCCACACCTGAGCCGGCTCCACCGTCGGCAGCAGGCGATCCATGGTGGCCTGCAGCAGACTGCGGCCGCCCTCCAACTCCAACAACTGCTTGGGGCGGTGGGCACGGCTCAAGGGCCAGAATCGCGTGCCGCTGCCGCCGGCGAGAATTACCACCTGCACGAGTTACACCTCGGAGCCGGAAGAGGACTCAGCCATCATGGCCGCGGGCAGCACGATGCTGAGCGGCGGGAACGGTGAGGAGATCTTCACGGGCTGGTTCGAACGGAATTGTGGACAAGGTCGGATTTCAACAACATCGGATGGATGGGAAGCAGCGCCCACAGCGCCTTCTCCCTTCGGCGCCGCAGTATACCTCCGCGAAGCCGGGGCTGCTGGACCAGTCCAAAAGCGCTCCAAGGTCGTAGGCCATAATGAAGTCCTCTGCAATCACCGGGAGCATCACCATGACTTTGTTGCGCAGTCCGAAGAGCTGGGATCCGGATCACCGGCGGGCGGCCCGAGAAACGACGCCGGAAAGCACGTATTGGAACCGCCGCCAAGTGCTCAAGGCCCTGGGCCTCACTTCCTTGGGGCTCGCCCTGCCCCAGGGCGCCGGCTGCATCCTCGCCGAGGATGCCCTCAACGAAGCGAAGATGGTACGCCCGGCGCTGGGCAAGCGCTTCGCCGACCTCTTTCCGGCCCGGCGCAACGAAGCCTACACCCTCGGCGGTCGGCCGCTGACCCCGGAGGAGGTCCCCGCCGCTTATAACAACTTCTACGAATTTCTCACCAACAAGGGCAAGGTCTGGGGCCTGGCCCAGGGCTATCCGGTGGACCCCTGGAAGGTGGAGATCGGCGGCCTGGTACACAAGCCCCAAACCCTCGATCTCGACGACCTCTTCACCCGCATTCCGCTGGAGGAGCGGCTGTACCGCTTCCGCTGCGTCGAGCGCTGGGCGATGCAGGTGCCGTGGACCGGCTATCCCCTGCGCAAGCTGCTGGAGCTGGCCCAACCGATGTCCAAAGCTCGCTATGTGCGCTTCGTGTCGTTCCACGACCCGGAGAATCTGCCGGGCCAGAAGTTGATGACGCGCTATCCGTGGCCGTACTACGAAGCGCTGCGGCTGGACGAGGCCTACCACGAGCTGACCCTGGTGGCGGTGGGCATTTACGGCCACGCCCTACCCATGCAGCACGGCGCCCCGTGGCGGCTGGTGACGCCGTGGAAATACGGCTACAAGAGCCCCAAATCCATCGTTCGCATCGAGCTCACGGACGAGCAGCCGCCGACCTTCTGGAACGACCTCCAGCCACCGGAGTACGGCTTCTTCTCCAACGTCGACCCGTCCAAGCCCCACCCGCGCTGGAGCCAGGAGGTGGAGGAGGACATCGGCACTCTGGAGAAGCGGGCGACGCTGCTCTACAACGGCTACGCCCAGGAGGTAGCGGGGCTCTACGACGGGAGCGAGTGGTAGGAGTCCGTGATGAACTCTCGCCTACTCGTCGCCTGAGCCCGGCTGCGGATTCCACACCGACACTTCCTCCAGGCTCTTGCGCTCCAGATCCGGCACCATGGCGTCCTCGGCGGCGTAGCCGATGGGGAAGAGGATCACCGGCTTCTCGTTCTGCGGCCGGCCGAGGACCTCGTTGAGGAATTTCATCGGGCTCGGCGTGTGGGTCAAGGTCACCAACCCCATGCGGTGGATGGCGGCGATGAACAGGCCGCAGGCCAATCCGATGCTCTCCTTGACGTAATAATTCTTGCGCTTGCTGCCGTCCTCCTCGAAGCCGTAGAGCTCCTCGAAGGCGACCACGATCCACGGCACCGTCTCCAGATAAGGCTTGCGCCAGTCGGTGCCCATGGGAGCGACGGCGCGCAGCCATTCCTCCGGCATCCGCCCCTCCTCGTAGCTGATGCGCTCCTCGTGCTCCGCCGCCTCGCGGATGGCGCTCTTGATCGCCGGATCGCTCACCGCCACGAAGCGCCAGGGCTGGCGATGGGCTCCGGAGGGAGCGGTGGAAGCGGTGCGGATGGCCAGCTCGATGAGCTCCCGGGGCACCGGATCGGAGGAGAAATGGCGGACGCTTCGGCGGCTGTCCATCTCGGCGTAGAAGGCCTCGGCGCGGCGAAGCATTTCCTCCGGGGGCAACCGGGGCGGGGTGTAGGGGACGAAGGGATAGTCGCTCATGGCGCTGTTCTTATCAGACATTGGCCCCTCCTGATCAGCCCGACCGGCGGCCGAGGGCGGAAACTTTGTGCCTCAGACGAACAAATAGGCCAGAAACCGAGCCAGGGGGTTGACCTTCCCCGAAGATAGCGCTAAAAAAAGGATAAGGAACACAAAGGGCCACCAAGGCCTCCCCCTCGGAGCATGTGCCATGATTCGTAAAAAGATCTACCTCCACGCCAACGAGCGTTGCACCCTCTGCCTTGCCGACGACGAGCTGTTGAGCCTGCGTCGGGAGCGGTTTCGCCGCGTCCTGAGCCGCTTGCTGCCGAATCGTCGTCGCAACCGCCGAGTGGCCTAGACACTCCTCCCTCTAGTACCGAGAGCCTCAACTACCGCCGGCCGCCCCCCCACGGCCGGCGGTTGGTGTGTGCAGCGCGGAAGCCTCAGCTGCCGTGGCGCCGCAACCAGCGCAGGATCGGGAACTCGACGAAGCGCCGATGCCGCCGGGTCATGAAATGGTCGATGTGGGCGAACTCCGGGGTGAGCAGCAGCGTCACATCGTCGGAGCCGAAGAGATCCAGCTGGTCCTGCATGTAGGGCCCGAAACCGAACCCGCCGCCAATGGCCAACACCGGCCCGTCGAACTGATCCAGCTCGTCCACGTAGGACGTCTCCACCCCCGCCAGGGAGCAGCTCACGTCCCGCACCAGGGCCGTCGGTGAGTATTCGTTGAAGCTGGCGATATTGGTGAATAGCCGCGGCTCCGAGGCGTAGAAGAAGCGATCCTCCGCCAGGCTGCCGTTGATCAGGAGATAGTTGGGCACCGGCAGGGTGACGGGACCGGGAGTCTCCTGGCTGAAGCTCCCCACCATCACCTGGTGGTTGGTCAGGAAGGGCGGGAAGAGGGGCATGGGCGTGAGGTCGTCGGGGCGGGTGCTGGCCAGGTAGGTGGCCTGCTTGATCACCCCGGCGCCGACGCCGTCGAAGTACAGGCCGGCGGCCAGCAACGCTTCCTGCTGGGCGCAATAAGCAGTGTTGAGCGCGCGCACGTCCACATCGAGACTGAAGAGCATCCCCTCCCAGAGGATCGCTCCGGCATAGTCGTCAGGGCTCTCGTTGACCACCGCCGTTGCGGTCATGGCGCCCAAAGACACTCCGCCGACGAAGACTTCAGCGCCGGGGTTGGCGTCCTCGATGAGGCCGCGCACGAAAGCCACGTCCTCGACCACGGAAGCGATATTCCAGCCCGCCATGGTGGAGCAATCCAGCACCCCCACCTCGCAGGTTCCGCCGGGGATGCCCTCCAGGCGCGGGGAGTAGCCGTAGACGTCATAGCCGCGGCGGGCGAAGAAGCCGGCGATGGAGGTACCGATGGGGCCTCCTTCGTCGGGCTGCTCGTAGAAGCTGAAGTTGGTGCCCAGGGGCGGCAGCAGGAAGAGCGTGGCCCGCCGCTGAGCCGGCGGAGCATTGCGCACCAGACGAATCATCTTGAAGCGGTCCAGAGGATTCGTCCCGTAAGCGATGGAGGTCTCGGTGCGGACCAGCCCCTGCTCGTGGCTGGTGACGCTGCCCAAGACCTGATAATCCGCCGCCGCCGCTGGCAGGGCCACCGCGAGAGAGCCGACGGCCAGAGCTACGACCAGCCCGAGAAAACCGATGCGCTGCATCATGAGAGACCTCCTGGAGGTTGGTTTGCATGAGTCTTTCTCTATCGGAGTGCGCGCTCCTCCCGCGGGCAGGACAAGACCTCATCACTCCGTGCCCATACAGATGGCAGCAACCGCTCCTCGCTGAACCCTTTAGAATCGTTCCCGTAGTGCATAGAAACCGTGCCCGCGGTGATCTCCGCCGCCTCGATCATCCGCAACCTTCATCCCCGCCCTGCGGGTTGTTCGGGAAAGGATCTGTCATGAGAAATATCTCCACCCTCGCTCTCCTACTGGCGCTGCTCCTGAGCGTAACCTTGGCCACCCCCACCTGGGCTCTCGCCAGCGACGAGGCTGGCGGCGACGCTGCCGAAGAGAAGGCCGCCCCGGCGCCTCCCTCCAACCTACCGCCGGGAATGACGATCTACTACATGGTCTTCCTCCACAGCTGTCCGGACAAGCCGGAGGAGGACCCGGAAAAATTGCAGCAGATCCAGGCTGCCCACATGGCCAATATCGGAGCCATGGCGGAGGAGGGCATCCTGCGGCTAGCGGGACCCTTCGCGCCGGTGGAAGGCAGCGACCTGGCGGGAATCTTCCTGCTCGAGATGGATTCCCTGGAAGCTGCCGAGGAGCGCACGGCCAAGGACCCGGCGGTACAGGCCGGCCGCCTGTGCCCCAAGATCATCCCCTGGCTCGGGCCGGTGGACATCACCCACGGCTACGACGAGGCGGTGGCCAAAGCCCAGGGCTGACCCGGGATCCAAGCTCTCTCCCGTCCCGATCTCGGGCTGAGACTGCACACCCATTAACGGAAGTAGTCTTTTAACTGCGCAAGATTAGAAAGAATCGCGCACCTACCCTCGAGGAGAGAGCTCCATGACCATCCGCCCGTCCCTGCGAATCGCCCTTTTCGTCCTGTGTCTCGGCGTCTTCGTCTTTGCGCTGCCCGCCAGCGCCGCCGATATCGACCTGCAGCCCGGCGAGCTCACCGTCGAGGATCCCGCCACCGGCTGCGGCCTCTCGGCCCTCGACGCCCTCGCACCGCCGGCGTGGATGGGCTCCGGTGCAGCGGACCTCACCGGGCTCGAAAACGGCTGCGACCCGGGGCCGTGCTTCGAGTGGACGGGCTGCTCCTACTGCTTCAACCCGGCCACCGGCTGTTGCGAGAAGGATTGGGGCTCCGAGCTGTGTCCGGAAGGCCGCTGCCACTACTGACCTGCCCCCGCCACTCTTCGGACCTTGGACGGTCCTGCCAGGCCCCCGGCCGGATCCTGCACTTTCCACGGTGCCGGCGCCGTGCTCCCGGGGGCTTTTCTGTCGCCCCATCGTCCACCCTCAGGGACCCTGGCCTGCGGTACTCTACGAATAGGAGGGGACCGATCGATCCCACTCCATCGACAGCCCCGAGACTGGGGAGCTAGCACGGCCCGGAACCAAGAAAGGCAAAGATGAGGAAGATTACCGCCAGCGATTTGATGAACCCGGGGGTGGTCACCGTCGGCGAAGACATGACCGTCCAGGAGCTCGCCCGCTTCCTCCTCGACAACGAGATCAGCGGAGCGCCGGTGGTGGATTCCCAAGGCCGGGCCGTGGGAGTGGTCTCCCTGGTGGACGTCGCCACCGCCGCGTCGGAAGAAGAGGCCGCCGGCGGGCTGGGCTTCTACGACGCCGGCTGGGACGCCGGACTGGACGAAGAGCCCGGCGACTTCGACGGCGACGACGAAGAGCTGCAGGTCGCCGACATCATGAATCCCGAGGTCCTCGCCGTGGGAGAGGACGCTCCGGTGTCCGAAGTAGCCACCCTGATGCTGGAGAAACACGTGCACCGCCTGCTGGTGATGCGGGGGGAGGAGATCGTAGGCATCATCTCCACCTCGGATCTGCTGGGCCTGCTGGTGGACGAGAGCTGAGCCATGAACCATCACCAGCTCGAACCGTCGTCCCGAATCCTGAAGCTGCCGCGGCTGCTGACCTCCTTGCTGCTCGCCCTTCTCTTCAGCGCCTTGGTCGTTCCGCTCCAGGGCCAGGAGGATCCCGGCGCCGCCGACCGCACCTTCACCGGGGAGGAGCGGGTCACCGACGTCAGCGTGCTGGTGGAGGTGGAGCAGAAGCGCACCCTCGATCTACCGGAGGGTGCCCGCCAAAGCCTCGAGGCGGAAGACTTCGCCCTGATGGTGGACGGCCAGCAGCGGCCCCTCACCGGCCTGCGGCGCTTCTCCGCTGACGATCCGGAGCTCGAACCCTGGCAGCTGGTGATCTATCTCGACGCCGGACTGGCCGGCGGGCAGGAGCTGGAATGGGGCGCGCGCCAGCTGGCGGATGTCGCCCAGGAGCTCACCGACCGGGGTACCGTGGAGATCGTGCTGGCGGATCCCGAGCCGCGGGTGCTCCTTCCCGCCAGCCGCGACAGCGAGCTGGTGGCTTCGACGTTGTCCAAGATCAGCATGGACGCTCCCGGCCTCGACCCGTTGGTGGAAGTGCGTCAGGAGTTTCTGCGGGGCCCCGGCGAAGAAGCTGGCGCAGAGGGCGAGACCCTCGCCGAGAGCCCGGATGCCGACGAAGCCGACGACCCCGAGGCCGACGACCTCGAGGCCGATGAGGGAACCAACGCCGAAGACCGCGCCGCCCGGGTCGCCTCCGAGCTCGAAGAGCGCCTGGTGCAGGCCCAGCAGGACCGGCTGCTGCTGCGCCTCCTGGACACCTACGGCGCGCGGCGGGCGCTGGTGGTGGTGAGTGGCGGCTACGACCTGGACCCCGACGCCTTCTACCGCCCTCACGACCTGCCCCAGGGAGAACCGCTGGATATGGAGGGACCGGAGAGCGAGCTGCCCCTCGCCGAGCTCGCCCACACCAGCGCCCAGGCCCTGGCGGGCTATGGCTGGGTGGTCCTCGATCTGCTGCGTCCCTACGTGCCGCCGGAGGAGTACTTCCCCCGGGGCAAGCGGGTGGGCAAATGGCGGCTGAAGGTCTTCCAATGGACCTACGAGGAGGAGCGGGATCCGGCCAAGGCCGAAGCCTACTTCGATCTCGCCGAAGCCAAGCGAGCCGCCGGCGACCTGGAACCGGCGGCGGAGGCCTACCGCAAGGCCATCCATCACTACTACAAGGATCCCCGTACCTCCGAGCAGCAGGCCGCCGCCTTCGCCGGCCTGGCGCAGGTTCTGGAGCGTCTCGGAGAAGAGGATGAAGCCCGCTGGGCACAGCAGCAAGCGGCGGATCTGGATCCCGCCCACCAGGGCGGCGGTGCGGTGGCAGAGGCCCGATTGGTGAACCCCGCCGGCCCGCTGGAGATCCGCGCCCAGGCTACCGCCGGAGCGGTGGTGCAATCGCCCCAAGATCTGGCCAGCGCCTTGCGGAGCTTGGACCAACGGGTAGCCGTCAGCTTCCAGCTCCAGGGACCGCCCCTGGGCCAGCTGCTGCCGCTGGAAGTACGCCTAGAGCGGCCTCTTCTGGCCTCCCGGGCACCGGCCTGGGTTCGCTCGTCCACTCCTCCGGCGGTGTCCGCGGCCCGAGCCCGGCGCCTGGCGGAGGGCGATCTGGTCACCGGCCCGGAGGAAGTGGCCATCACCTATCAGCCCGGGCAGCGCCCCGGTAGCGGCCACGTGGAGGTCGATCCCAGCAGCCTTTTGGGATCCCCGGCGGAGCGCACCCTCAGCCGCACCCTGGTGCGCATCTCCCTCGCCGTCACTGGACCGCTGGAAGCACCCCGGGTCCGCCACGAGCTCCTCGAGCTGCCCCGCAGCGAGGAGCAGCGGGGCCAGCCCTGGAGCCTCCCCGTGGAGCTCAGCGCCGGCGCCGACCGCATCGCAGTGGTGGTGGAAGACCTGGGCACCGGCCGCTGGGGAGCTCGGCGGTTGGAGGTTTCGGGGCTCTGAGCTGCAGCTGGACCGTCTCAGTAGTGGGCTGGCGCAGTGGTGGGGGGGGGGGCCCCCCCCCCCCCCCCGGGGCGCCACGGGGCGGGGG
>JAXHTF010000209.1 GCA_034211275.1 Acidobacteriota bacterium | reverse complement strand
GGCGGAGGCGCTGGCGGACTACACTCCGGGTGCCTACGGCGACGCCTTGGCTCCGGCCCTGGAGCAGGCGGCCCCGGACTTTGTCGTCTTCCCCCACACCTACCAGAGCGTCGATTACTTCCCCCGTCTCGCCCAGCGGGTCGGGGCGGGACTGCTGCCGGAGGTCACGGCCTTCGAGCAGGGCGACGACGGTTTGGTCTTCACCCGGCCGGTGCTGGGAGGCAAGATGGTCTCCCGGGTGCGGGTCCAGGGCGAGGGGATGATCCTCCTCTCGGTGCAGTCCGGCGCCTTCTCCGCCGATCAGGCCGCCGCCGGCAGCGCGCCGGTGCAGGCCCTGACCTTGGGCGAGGTGCAGGCGGACCGGAAAATTCTCGGTGTCGAGGAAGTGGCCGGGGATCAGGTGGACCTGAGCAAGGCGGACGTCATCGTGGCCGTGGGCCGCGGTGTCGGCGGCGCCGACAAGCTCGATTCCACCCACCAGCTGGCGGAGCTGCTGGGTGCCGAGATCGGTGCCAGCCGGCCGGTCATCGACAGCGATTGGCTACCCCGGGACCGGCAGATCGGCTCCAGCGGCCAGACTGTGGCTCCCAAGCTCTACATCGCCCTGGGCATCTCCGGTGCCATCCAGCATCTGGTGGGCATGAAGGGCTCGGGGACCGTGGTGGCGGTGAACAAGGATCCCAACGCCCCCATCTTCAACGTCTCCGACTACGGCATCGTGGGGGATCTCCACGAGGTTGTTCCGGCGCTGGTGGAGGTGATCCGGGAGCTCAAGCAGTAGGAGCGCCCTGGTTGGACGGGCCGGATGCAGCGGAGGCGCGCCGCCGCCGAATCTCGAATAGAGGTAGGGCGGCGGCGACGGTGGCGTTGAGGGATTCCACCGGCGGCGCCAGAGGAATGGTCAGTCGCCGGTGGGCTCGCGCCACCAGATCCGCATCCAGGCCGGGCCCCTCCGCCCCCAGGAGCAGGATCAAAGCTCCGTCCAGGGAGGCGGAGTAGAGGTCCTCCCCGCCGCGGGGGACCAGGGCCAGCCAGCCCGGATCGAGCTCCTTCAGGTGCTCTTGGAGCTGTTCCGGCGTACATCCCGCGGCTACCGGCAGTCGCAGCAGGCTGCCGGTGGAGGCGCGCAGAGCTCGGGGGTGGTTGGGGTGGACGCTGCCGGCAGACAGAGCCAACCCGGCGCATCCGGCAGCTTCCGCCACCCGCGCCAGAGCTCCCAGATTTCCCGGGTCCTGCAGGCCCTGGCAGAAGAGGTAGATCCCGTCCCGGCGGCGCGGCAGAGCCGTCACGCCACCGCGGGACAACCGAGCCACCGCCAGCAGGCCCCGGGGCGAGTCGGCGTCGGCGAGCTGATCCAGCAGCCGGGCTGCCACCAGCAGAGGTGGCCTCGGCAGGCGCTCCAGCAGCGGCTGATAGCGCGGCTGGGCGCAGAGCTCCGGCGTTGCCAAGACGGTTTCCAGTACCAGGCCCGCGTCCAGGGCCTCGGTGATCAGGTGGGCCCCTTCCAGCAGGATGTGGTCGCCTTTACTTTGACGCAGCCGGCGAATAGTCTTGAGCGTCTTGTTGCCCGGACTTGTAATGACCATATCGAACCATCCTAAGGACTTCTGGCAAGCCCTTCAATCGGGGATCGAAGTCGCCGTGGCTTCTCCCAACCCCGAAAAGCTTTTGGGCGTCCGAGACGGCTTCCTGACCTACCTGCGTCAGCACCTGTCTCGAGTGGTGCCGGTTGCCCTGGTTCCGCATCAGGTCCAAGACCGGCTCCTGGGATTGCCCCTGCGGGACGAGGACACGGTGGACCTGACCCGCAGCCGCGCTCGTGCCCTCGCCGAGGAGCTGGGCAATACCTACCAGTTCTACGTCTCCACCGAAGGCGGTCTGGACGGCGTCGAAGCCGGCGACAAATCCCTCTTTTTCGTCCGCAGCTGGACCGCCATCGTGGGCCCCGGTGGGGGAGAAGCCCTGGGGGCCAGCAGCGCGGTGCAGCTACCGGAGCGTCTGATCGAAGGTCTGGAGAACGAGGACCTGCCCCTGGCAGTTCCCGGAACCCGCCGCAGCGGTGGCATGATGAGCTCCCTCACCGGCGGCGTCGAGACCCGCCGTCGGGCCGTCGCCTCGGCGACCTTCAACGCCCTCTCCTCCTTGTTCTACGGTCAGCTCGGACACCGGAGCGATCACAGCTGATGTTCGTCTCGAGATCTCTCCGGGACCGCTGGTCCCTTCGGAACACCACCTTCTCCGAAAGGCTCCCGGTGGAGGAGGCAGGCCGATGAGCAAGCCGGTGGACACTGCGGAGGAGCTCTCCCTGGAGGACCTCTTGGCCAAGATGCAGCCCCGGCTGCGCCAGGTCCTCTACCGCTATCGCATTCCCTACGAGGACGGCGAAGATCTGATCCAGCAGACCATGCTGACCCTGATCTACAAGCGGGACCAGGTGGAGAAGCCCGAGCCCTGGCTGGTGGCGACCCTCAAGAACCGCTGCATCATGTATTGGCGCAAGCGCCGTAGTCAGCTCTACGACACGGTGGACACGGCCATCCTCGAGTTGATGGCTCAGCCCGGCAAGTCACGGCAGGACCAACGAGCCCTCAACCATGATCTGCGCCGCGCCGTCGCCCGGCTACCGGAGCGTTGCCAGAAGATCGTGGCCCTGCGCTACGGTCTCGGCTATGGTCCGTCGGAAGTGGCGGAGAAGCTCGGCTACCAGAGCTCGAGCATTCGCAAGATCACCAACCGCTGCCTCGCCGCCCTCAGCAAGCAGCTCGTCGTCTCGGGCTTCCTCAAGCTCAGCCGCGACGAGTCCTAGACGCTCCCCCAACGATTCCTCCTGCCTCGGTGCACCGCCGAATCGGTGGAAGTGCCGGCAAAATACAACGTCGTGATAACGTATCGGGGATCTTTGCGGAGACAAGTACGACTGTGAAACAGCCGGAAGAGCAGGACTCCCTCGAAGCGTTGCTAGACCGCGCCCGCCCCCGGCTGGGTCGCGTGTTGGCCCGCTACAACATCCCTCCGGACGATGCGGAGGATCTGTTGCGGGATGTCTTCCTGACCCTGATTTTCCAGCGCGACCGGGTGTCGGAGCCGGAGGTTTGGGTCCTCCGGACGCTCAAGCAGCAATGCTTGGCCTACTGGCGCCGTCGCCGGCGGGTGCTCTACAGCAATCTGGACGCGGAGCTGCGCCAGTCGGTCCTGGAGACCGGCGGGGACTCCAAGCGCCGCGAGCGCCTGCGCCGCCAGCTCGCCCGGGTGGTGGACTCCCTCCCGGCGCCCTGCCGATCGCTGCTTCGCCGCCGCTACGGCCTCGACGGCGCCCTCGGCCCCGACCCGCTGGACGATACGGTCGCCGGAGAGGTCTCCCAGCGTTGCCTCGCCGCCCTCGGCAAGCGCCTGATGGAGTCCGGTGTGCTCGACGACCTCGACCCTCCCCAGTAGGCCAGCAGGCCCAACCGCCTCTTCACCCAGGGCTCAGCCCAGCCGTCTCATCGGAGTACCCATCGAAGGATGGCTGTAGACGTAGCTGCGCCTAGGTGATAAAATAGAAGAATTCATGCCTGTTGAACGAGATGACCCGCTGCCGACCTCATCCAGCTTGAGAATTGGGCAGGGGCCAGGGGCTCCCGGATGGATCTCTTGCCGGCTGAACGTGCCCGGCGATCCAGTGGAGCACTGAGCTGACGCGGTGGGTCCTATCCGGGGAGCGCGCTATGGTGGAGAAATCGAAAGCCGTGGATAGGGATCAGGACTTGGCCAGCAATCAAGACATGGCCAACGATCGGGATCTGAGCGCTTTTCTCGTCGAGATTCAACCGCGGCTGCGGGGAGTCTTGGCTCAATTCCGCATCCCCATGGAGGATGCCGAGGACGTCGTGCAACAAGCGATGCTCGCCTTGGTCTACCAGTGGGAGACCGTGCGCGATCCGGAGGCCTGGCTGGTGGGCACGGTGCGCAACAAATGCCTGGTCTACTGGCGAGACCGCCGCCGCCGTCTCTACGAGACCGTCGACTCGGTGCTGCTCAACTGGCTCGCCGTCAACGACCGCCCGGCGCAGACCCGCTTCGAGCTCGTCCAGGACCTGAGCACCCTCATCGCGCGGCTGCCGAAACGCTGCCAGGAAATTCTTCGCCTCCGTTACTCCCTGGGCTACAAGCCGGCGGAAGTGGCCGAGGAGCTCGGCTACCAACCGTCCAGCGTCAGCAAGATCACCAGCCGCTGCATGGCTGGGTTGCTCAAGCAGATGGTGCGCAGTGGCTATTGCGCCCCGCCGGAGAAGGACTCCGACGACACCTCGGAGCTCGGCGCTTCCTAGCCTTCCATTCCTAGCCTTCGCTTCCAAGTCTCCCCGCGGGACTAGGTCCGCACGCCCAGGAAAAGATAAAGGGCGAAGACCGCGAAGACCAGGTTGGGAGCCCAAACCGCCAGTAGGGGAGGGATGGCCCCGGCGGCACCGAGGGTGCTGAAGAAGACGTAGATGGCCATGAAGATCATCCCCAAGACCACCGACAGACCGACCCCGTAGAGAGCTCCCTGCTTGCCCAGCCGGAAGGCGAAGGGCAGGGCCACCAGCGCCATCACCAAGGAGATGGCGGGGTAGGCCATCTTGTTGTGTAGCTCCACCCGCAGCTCGGGGATGGACTGCCCCCGATCCTCCAACTCCTGAATGTAGCTTCGTAGCTCCTGGTAGCGCATCTGCTCCGGCGGCCGGATCTCGGAGGTGAAGTACTCCGGCGTCTCCGGGTAGTCGCTCAGCCGTGGCTCCTCGAAGCTCTCGTAGGCCGTCACCAGGGGCCCATCGAATGATCTCTTCCAGCCTCCCTCGAAGATCCATCCCGCCTCGCTATACACCGCGTGATCCGCCAGCAGACGGCGGGAGAGCCGGTAGTCCTCGTCAAATTCGAAAACCTGGAGCCGCTCCAGGGATTGGCGCCGGTTGTCGTAGTGGACGTAGTTGTAGACATAGCGCCCCTGGCCGAAGAGCCATTGGCGATCCGCCCGGCGGTAGGTGCGGGCGGATTGGCGGCCCTTGATCTGATCCTTGATCTGGGCCACCCGTTCGTTGGAGGCGGGGAGGACCTGGGACTGCAGGTAGATGTTGAACAGCACCACCAGCAGTGCCAGGGCCATGGCCGGCAAGGCGAGCCGGAAGAGGCTGACGCCGAGGGCCTTGAAGGCGGTGAGCTCGTTGGACCGGGAGAGCAGGCTGAAGGTGATCAGGGTGGTGACCAACACCACGATGGGGGCGATGTCGTAGAGGATCTGCAGCGAGAGGAATTTGTAGTAGGCGAAAACCAGGCTGCGGGGCACCTGGTTCTTGAGGATGTCGTCAATATTCTCGCCCAGGTCCGCCACCACGTAGAGGATGATGCCGGAGAGCATCACCAGCCCCAGGACCATCAGGAAGCTGCGGGCGACGTAGCGATCGAGGAGGCTGGGTATGGTGACCTGGAGGCGGGGGAGCCGGAGCAGGATGCGGCCCCCCTCGTCGTCCTCCGGGTCCTCTTCACCGGAGCTATCGTCACCGACATCCATAGAGCTCCGGCGCTGGTTGGCGAGGAGCTTACCGACCGACTTCTTCCGGCCACCGTCTCCCGCCGAGGTCGCCGCGGCCCTCTTCGCCGCTTGCAGCCGCTTGCGTTTCTTGCGCCAGTTGGCCAGCCGCTGGAGGCCGGCCCAGAGGTCCTCGCGAATCCAACGGTCCACCCGCGAGAGCATCAGGCTCTTGTCGCTGTTGCGCCGCAGGAGCAGAAAGAGACCGGCGGTGGCGAGCAGAACGTTGGGGGCCCACATGGCGATCCAAGCATCCATCTTGCCGTAGCGAGCCGCCTCCTCACCGTTGCTGAGAAGAATCCAGTAGACCAAGATGACGGCGATGGAGAGGGCGAATCCGGAGGCCTTGCCACCGCGACGGTTGTTGATTCCCAGGGGCAGGGCGAGCAGGCCGAAGACCAGGCAGGCGACGGGAATGGCGAAGCTCTTGTGAATCTGCACCCGCGCGAGGTTGCGCATCTCGGGGGTGGCATCGGGGTCCGCGACGCGCTCCTGGAGCTCTTGCAGGTCCATCTCCCGGATGCTCTTGGAGGCGGAGATCTTGGCTCTGCGGCGGCTGGTGAATTGGTCCTCGAGGACGGTCTCCAGCACCTCCTGCTGGCTGATGTTGTAGCTGTCGGGGTTGCGCATGTCGACCCGGTGGGTGACAGCGTTCTCGAGGCGCAGCACCAGCCGCTCGCCGGTAGGATCGACCCGTACCTCCCCCCAGTCGGCGATGACGATCTCCTGCTGTTCCCCGGGCAAGGCCTGGGCCACCATGACCCCTTTCCACCGCGTCTGTCCCGGCGGGATCTCGAAGACGTAGAGGACCTTGCCTTCCCATTGCTCGTGGAACACCCGCGGCTCGACTTGCTGGGAGACGCTCTGGGTCAGGATCTGGAGGTTGAGCTGTTGCAGGGCATGGTTGCCGTGGGGAAGCACGGAGACCATGAGGTAGACGTTGAGGGCGCAGAGCACCCCGGACAGAATGAGAATCGGGCGGTAGAGGCTGAGCAGGCTGATGCCGCAGGAGCGCATGGCGATGAGCTCGCTGTCGGCGGAGAGCCTCCCGACGGTGATCAGGATGGCGAAGAGCAGGGACATGGGGATGGTGAGTACGATGCTGCTGGGCAGGATGAGCAGCAGCAATTTCCCCACCACCGACGCGGGCAACCCGCGCTGGATGATCATCTCCGCCGAGCTGAACAGGAACTGCATCAGCAGGATGAAGGTGTACACGAGGAGGCCCAGCGCCAGGGGACCCAGGATCTGGGACAGGATGTAGCGGTCGAGACGGCGCATGAAGGGTCGATTATACGCGTCTCCTCGGTCTCCGCGGAGTTCGAGATGAGATCCTCTGCAGGGAATCTTCCGATGGGAGGCTCGAGAGCCAGGGATACAATGCCCGCCGGGGATGAGCCCCATCAAGATGAGCCCCATCAAGATGAGCCCCATCAAGATGAGCCCCATCAAGATGAGCCCCATCAAGATGAGCCCCTTCAAAAGCAGTCGGACTTTCCAAGGAGGTTCCGACACACCACCCCGAGGAGACCCCAGCCATGCGCGTCCGCCTGGAACGTCGATACCGCTTCTGTGCCAGTCATCTATACCGTCGGGAGGAATGGAGCGAGGAGGAGAACCGAGCCCGCTTCGGGGCCTGTGCGAACCTCCCGGGCCACGGCCACAATTACCGGCTGTATGTGACGGTGGCGGGATCGGTGGACCGGGCTACCGGCTTCATGGTGGATCTGCCGGCTCTGGATGCCCTGGTCCAAGAAGAGGTGATCACGCAGCTGGACCATCAGCATCTGAACCACGCCGTGCCGGAGTTCGGGCCGGGTGGCGAGATCCCGACCAGCGAGAATCTGATCCTCTGGATCCATGAGCGCTTGAGCTCCGGTCTAGGATCCTTGGGCGGCGGTGGGGAAGTGGAGCTTCTCCGCTTGCGGCTGGAGGAGGATGAAGACCTCGCTGCGGAGTGGGTGGCGGGGGACTGAATACTCCACCGCCTCACTTCCTCCCCTTACCGCCTCTCTTACGCCCCCGCCTCGTCCTCCTCGTGAAAGCGCTCCTGCGCCTTTTCCTACCAGCCCCGACCGCCACCTTTAGCGGCTCCACCCCCACCTGATTCCTCCCCAGCAGTCCAAGTGCCACGGCTGGTCTGAGTGGGCTGCGGGATTCGAGGACGGGCGTCTTCGCCCACCACAGAACCCGACGGCCCACGCCCCCGCATCGAACGGTCCCTGCTTGTGCAGGAGACTCACCTGAAGAACGTCAACGATAATCGGCGCCCCATCTCGCGTTCTCT
The DNA here is from genome assembly GCA_034211275.1 of Acidobacteriota bacterium. Lineage (NCBI taxonomy): Bacteria > Pseudomonadati > Acidobacteriota > Acidobacteriota bacterium. The sequence continues at coordinate 3,759 of JAXHTF010000209.1, read as the reverse complement.
AGTTGAGCAGGGACCGGTGGAACGTGGGCATCGACAGGCGAGCCCTGCGGTGGCCAGGGGGCCATCCTCGGGTCTCGCTGTCTCCTCATACCGGTGGTGGTAGGCGGAGCAATGGGGAAGGAGCGATCGCGGGTGGTATCGCTTCTGCTGGAGATTCCTGCTCGAAGAGCCTCTCGGAGCGAAGTCTCTCCAATACCTGGTTCCACTGATGGTTGGGGCCTCCCCAGAGTCGGACAGACCACCGGAGGTGTGAGTGGGCTGCGGGATTCGAGGATGGGCGTCTTCGGCCACCGCAGAACCCGACTGCCCACGCCCCCGCATCGAGCGGTCCTTGTCGATGCACGAGTCAGAAGCCCACCAGAAACCCACCACAAGGGCTCGGGAGCTGTCTTGGCTCTTCTTGGCTCAGCAGGGACCGGGTAGTGCGTGGGCGTCGACAGCCGAGCCCTGCGGTGGCCGGGGCCATCCTCGGGTCTCGCTGTCTCCTCATACCGAATGTGGTCTAGCGACTGCCAGGGAGATTGCCACCGTGGGTGGAGTCGCTTTGTGAGCAACCGCCTGAGCGAGAGAGGGAGGGCGGCTTGCGGGATGGGACAGGTTTACGCCCATCTAAGTTTACATAATATATCTTATCAGACCTTGAGCATGAAGAGCTCGGGAGGCAGCCCAGCAGCCGCTGAAGCTGGCTTCACCTCACGTGTGGACGGACCGTGACGCCACGGCTGCACCAAAAATCACAAGCCGAAGGCCCTGCCATGCGACAGAACCCTCAAGCCTGCGTGAAGCTACTGCGACTGGATTGGCTGGAAGGAAATCAACACAGTCCGCTATCACCTCAGGACGAGGCGACCGGCTGTGTTCGATTTGAGAAGGCTGGGTTCGGCTTGGAAGGCGGGTTGCTAGGCTAGCGGACCTTCTGCCCGCTGCGAAGCTGCTGGATGATCTCTTCGAGGGCGGTGATCAAGTCGTTTGGCTCGACCTCGCTCTGCCGAAAAGACAGCGACAGATTGTAGGACTTGTCCGGTGCGCGGAACTTGAACACGTAGGGCTTCTTCCGCCGAGCCGGCGCCTTGCGGTCGTTGCGGAATCGGCGGCGAAGATCGTCGCGGCTCAGGCCCTGCTTGTCCACCGCCTCGAGAAGGAAGCGCATCTCTTCCGGCGAATCCGCCTTGAGCACCTCCAGAAGCACCGACTTCGAGTGGATCTTCAGCGCCTGAGCGATATCCCGAACCTTGGGTGGCATCTGCAGCAGAGAGAGGCTCTCCGTTACCACCGTTCGCGATTTGCTCACCGCCTCCGCGATCTGCTCGTGGGTGTAATCGTGCTGATCCGCTAGCGCCTTGTAGCCTTCCGCTTCCTCGAACGGGGTCAGATCCTTGCGCTGGAGATTCTCGATCAGTGCAATCTCTAGAGCTTCCTGCTCCGTGACCTCCATCTCGATGACCGGCACCTTCGACAGCCCAGCCTCCTGAGCTGCCCGGTACCGGCGCTCGCCGGAAATGATCCGCAGCACTTCTCCGCTGCTTCCCTTTTCGCCTTGCATGCTGCGCACCAGAATCGGCTCCAGCACGCCCTTGTCCTTCACCGAGCGCACCAGCTCGCTGAGGTCGCCCATGGCGCTCCGAGGCTGGTTGGGATCCGGCTCGACGATGGAAAGAGGCACCATGCGACCGACGCTGGCATCATCGCGGGCGTCGAACTCTTCGACGAAATGGCTGCTGTGGCGCATGCGCCGGGTCGATGGAAGACCTCGGCGCCCGGAGCTGGAAGCGGCGGCTTTAGACACGACCTAACACCTCCTCGGAGAGCTTGTAGTACTCGAAGGCGCCGGAGGATTTGGGCGCAAAGTGAAAGATGGACTCTTTGTAAGCGGGACTCTCTTCGAGGCGCACGCTCTTGGAGATGACCGTCTCGAAAAGCTTGTCGCCGAAGACCTCGGAGATCTGTTCGTGGATGTCCCGGGACAGGACGGTGCGCTTGTCGTAGAGGGTAATCAAGGCCCCGAGAATCTGCAGCTGGGGATTGGCGCGCTGCTTGATCTTGTCGATGGTCTCGAGCAGATCGTCGGTCCCCTCCAGTGCGAAGTAGGAGGACTGGATGGGAATCAGAACGTGGCTGGCAGCCACCAGGGCGTTGATGGTGATGAGGCCGAGGGTTGGCGGGGTGTCGATGATGACGAAGTCGAACTCGTCCTGGACGGGCTCGAGAGCATCTTTGAGCCGATAATGACCGTCGAGCTCGCCGAGCAAAGTACTTTCGATCTTTGCCAGGCTGACCCGGGACGGCGCGACGTAGAGATGCTCGATCCGGTCGGACGGAACGATGATGTCGCGGATGGTGACGTTCGGCTCGACGAGAGCTTCGTAGACGGTGGCAAACTCAGGGGTCATTTCGATGAAAGACATCGAGCTATTACCCTGCGGATCGACGTCGACAAGCAACGTCTTGAGGCCTTTGGCGGCGAGTGCGGCGGAGAGATTGATGGCGGTAGTCGTCTTGCCGACGCCGCCTTTTTGATTTGCGATCGTGATATTCATGCTTCGTCGGGAGTGTATGAGAGTTCTTCTGAGGGGGTCAAGATGCCGGAACGCTTGGAAGAGACCCGAGGCTCGGAAAGCCCTTTGTTCTCGTGATCGGCCCTGAAAATTTTTCTTCTACGGCTTCGACTGACCGCAGGATCTTGCTCTTTGGACTCTGATCTGGTGACTGGCTTTCGTCCTCATCCTCGATCGACCCACAAGCTGCCGGAATACTGCCGACAAACCGCCGCCAGGGCAATGTCGGCGCGCCGACAATTTCCGCAAATTACTGATTCTAGAGCACTTAGTCTCTTTTCCTCCTTGTCGGCGGCCACCTTCCGTAGCCCACAAGTAGCCCAGAAGCGTTCTAGGCTGAGCCCAAGCCAGTGTCTCTCCGGATCTGCGGCCGCGTGAGGCCCTGGTGGGCATTGTCGGCGCGCCGACAATCGCCGCAGACTCCCCTATCCTGGGCTTCTTGCCTATCCGATCGAACCACGCTCCGACATCCTGAAGGTTGCTTCCTAGCAGTTGCTGTCGCCCCTCCGGGGCTTGGGAATTCTTCGGATTGCACACCCGGGGCTTGCGCCCCGGGCTAGATGCCTACGCCCCTCCGGGGCTCTGCTGTGCGGCCGTAGCTCCAATGGGGCGAGGAAGCTCCACTATCCTGACAGGACAGGCTCTAGTAGTCGGGGATGCCTCTCGATTCACCTGCGAGGATGAGATTAGGTCTTTGTGGTCGGGGGTATTTCCAGGATAGCCCGTCGCTACCGCAGAGCTCGACTTTCGGCGCCCACGGGCTTGCAGGTTCTTGTTCAGAGCTAGATCGAGCTGGGGGGCAGGAGCTTGCTCTTGCTGGCTATTCACAGGCAGGGATCGGTCGGTGCGGGGGCGTGGGCCGTCGAGTTCTCCGGTACGCGCAGACGCCCATCCTCGAATCCCGCAGCCCACTCACACCGCCTGTGTTGGGCAAGCACTGGGGACAGGCTTGATCAGGAGTGGAGTCGCTCCAGCACCCTCTACCCCTCGATTCCGGTGCTGGCTTCGAACTCGACGCTGTGCTTCGAGCTTCCCCCTCTACCGGCAGGTTGGGTGGGAGGCTGGGAGAGGGGGATCGAGGGGGTGAGGGCTCGGAGAAGCTGCTGACCTGGAGCGGTACCACGCATGGCCGCTCCTTCCCCATCGCTCCGCCAACCACCACCGGTATGAGGAGACAGCGAGACCCGAGGATGGCCCCCTGGCC
>JAXHTF010000208.1 GCA_034211275.1 Acidobacteriota bacterium | reverse complement strand
TCCATGGCGTAGCGCCGGTAGATGGATCGAACGGGCGTGCAGATCCCATCCCTGGTGTTGCACTTGGAGGTCTTTTGGGACAGGAAGAGCTTCTGGTTGCCGGGGCCTAGGGTGTACGAGTGCTTGGAGTAGGGCAAGCCGGAATCTGTGACCTGCAGTTCATTCATGGGGGTCGTAGCGACAGGGTTCGAGGAGCCTTCGTAGACCGAGGTGTAGTTGACGGTCTTGGTGCGCGTGTTGTCCGCGATCGGGTCGGTGACCGTCGTTTTCCGGTACTCCGCCCGCCGGCAGGTCGTTCCCGACCAATCGGAGGTGGGAATCACCGGCAGGAGCTCGCTGGCGTAGTTCCATCGCCCAATCTCGGCACGGTTGGCGTCTTGCTGGATCTTCGTAGTGACTCCGTAGCGAAGCGTCTGTGGCTCCAGATCCGGATCGTTGCGGTAGACGCAGCGGGTGGGAAACTCCCAGAAGCTGTACTCGAAGCGCAGCCAGCCCTTGGTCGGCGCCTGGACGGCCTCGATCTTGCCCGCCAGATTCGAGCAGCCGCCGGATGGGTTGGTGAAGGTGTCGAATTTCCAGCTCTGCCCCTCGGGACCGTCGATGCCGTCGAGCACCCGGGTGGTCAGGGTGTTCGAGGCGGTCGGGAAGTCGTCATCGTGAGGGCAGCCGCGCATCGTGGTTTCGGTGCGGTAATGGAAATTGTAGGTCGCCGTGCTCCCTCCGAAGCTCGCCAGCTGGACGTGGGAGAGGATCCGCCGGAGGTCGCCCCATTCGTCGCCGTCGGGAGTGGTGAACGGCCCCGGACCGTCGCCCCCAGCACGAGAGATGGCGTCGAGGTCGAAGAAGAGTTTGTGGCTGCGGCCGGTGCTGTCGGAAACGGTCCAGACTTCCTGACCACTGGCGTTGAGCTGGTAGGCCAGGCTGATGCGGTTGCCGTAGGGGTCTTTGCGTTCTTTGAGGCGCCAACAGCCGGTCACCACGTTGCCGCCTTCTCCGGGTACACCGCAGAAAAGAGTGCCGAGGAAGGAATCGGTGCGCTCGAAGACCGAGACTACGCCATCGGGATGTTGGAGCTCGACTTGGGTGCTCGAGGATAGGACGAGCCGGAGCTGGCTCCCGTCCTTGGAGTGGCGGAGGATGGACGGTTGCGGGTCGCCGGGAGCCCGCCGGCCGGGAAGAAGATGCAGGGAATGCTGCGAGCCATCGGGAGCGACATAGAGCCAGCGGGTATGGACATCCGAGGGATCCACTTTGGTGGCCACATTGGGGAAGCGCTGGCCGTCGGAAGAGCGCAGGTTTCCGGGCCGGTCGGGCGCTGGCGCGAAGAGTCGCCCGAAGTGCACCTCCCAGCCGAGGCCCGCATTGGCGGAAAGGTTGGTGGAGGAGAAGGTCACCGGCGGGAAGATGTCGGTGCAGTCTCCGTAGCATTCGACGCGGAGAGGTTCCCAGACGTTGGAGTTGTACACCGCCTGGAAGCCGTAGGAGAGGCGGTCGCCGACGGAGTAGCTCTGGCCCAGCGGGATCCTCAGCACCAGGTTGCCGGAGGTCAGGTCGACGGCGTCGATGCCGTCGAGACCCTGGAAGGGGCGGTTGGGCATCAGGCCCCGGTCGATCTCGACCGGCTGGTAGATGCTGGGGTCGGGACCGCCAAAGGCCTCATCGACATCGTCTCCGTCATCTCCGGCGTCCCCGGAGAGAATTTGGAAACTCGCCTGCGACGGCAGCGACTCCACGCCGCCGTGGTCGGCGACGGTGGCGGACAAGAGATGCTCGTCCTCGGCCAGATCTTCGTTCGGCCGGCAGACGGCCCCCTGCGGGGAGACCGTGCAGGGGATGCCGAAGGGCTGACCGTCGAGGGTCAGGGCGAGGCTCTCGGGCCGCACGCCGGTGCCGGGGTCGCTCCAGGCGAGCTCGATCTCGGGCCGTAGCTCCTCCAGCTCGGCGCCGTCTGCGGGCCGGAGAATCTCCAGCTCGGGACCCACGGTGTCTTCCGGCACAGTCCCGGGGACTAAGCCCCGCACCTCCACTGGCTCGCCGAAGCTCACCGGGGGCTCGAAGCGCTCGATCTCCCAGCCGGAGGGAGAGAGCCGCACGGCCCCCGCCTCGCTCACCGCCCAGACCGAGCCCGGGTAGGCGTCGGCAACCAAGGTGTGGATGCCGAGCTCGCCCTCCCCATCGGCGCTCTCTCCAGCGGGGCCGAAGGGCTGTGCCGAGGTGAGGACCTCGCCGGTGGCATCGACTCGGGTGACGGCGACGCCATCGGTTACCCAGAGGGTCTCGTCTCCGCCGGGAGCGAGAGCCAGGATGCCGGGAGCGGCGAAGCTGTTGGTGGGCGCTCCGGCGTTTTCGGACTCGCCGGGCTTGCCGTCTTCCGCCTCGCCCGATGGATCTTCGACAAACCGTAGAATTTGCTCGTCCGACGCCACCCACACGCTCTCGGCATCCACCGCCAGGGCCCGCACCTCGGTCCCCCCGCCGAGGGGCAGCTTGCGCACCTCGGCGCCGGTGACGGGATCGTGAAGGGTCACCGCCTCGGCGGTGGCGATCCACAGACCGACCTCGGTGGTGAGGAGGCTTCGGAGGTCCGCTGCGAGGAGAATCTCCTGGAGCGCCTGGCCGGTGGGGGCGAAGGAGCTCACGGCCTCGCCGCTGCCGAACCACACGGTGCCGTCTTCGGGATCTATGGCCATCTGAGCGATCCCTTCTTCCCCTGCGTCCGCGGGCACCGAGAGCACCGGCGTTCCGTCGAGACCGAAGGCGGCGAGCTCCTCGCCGGTGTGAACCCAGACGAGCTCTCTCGCCGGATCCACGGCCACTGCCCGGGCGTCGGCGGTCCCGGGGAGAGGATCGAAGATCTTACCGGTGGTCCGGTCCGCCGGCAGGGCTCCGCGGTCGGTGGCCAGATAGACGTCGGCGGCGGCTGGGAGGGGAATGGTGAGGGCGAGGGCTATTGGTAACCACAGAGCTCCGAGAACTGATCGGAAGCGGGTGCTTGTCTCGAACGTCTGTTCTTTGGTGCCCTTTCGCCGCATCGTGGAATCCCCTTTCACGCTCTTGCCTTCAGTCGGGTGGCTGTCATGGCTCCGTGGATGAACGCTTCATGACTCTCTGGGTTCAAAATCTTAGAAAGTGGCCACGGGATGTGTTGAATTTTCTCAAATCGTTGGGAGGTGCCAGAGGTGGCCCTCAACACTGAGAAAACTTCTGACGGATTGCCAGAAGTTGCTTAGTTGCTTCGGGCGTGCCTTGGGAGCCTGCTGAAAAGCGCGCAGCGCGCTGCGGCCGGCTCTTCTCGGCCGAGTCTTGGTTGTCCAACCTCGACGACTTCGGCTGAGGGAGGTGTACCGGGTCCAGAGGTCGGTGGTCAAGGTGGGGCGTGGCTGATGCTGCTCGAATAGGCTCCCTAGGCTACGACACCGCGCAGCTGAACGGGAGTGACGCTCTGGTGGCCCAAAGAGCTCTTACAGCGCAACGGCCCCGCGAATCGCGACGCTACAGGCTGGCGCCGGCTGCCAGGGGCATCGCTCGGGCGGCAGGACGGCAACGCCTGGCGGCCCGGCTCGCTTGGGCCAGCAGCGCCGGCGGAGCGGTGAGCCCCTGGCGCTCCGCAGCGCTCGCCGTCAGGGCGGCGAGGAGTAGGTCCACAGCTACCTCAGGATCGCTTTCCTCCCAGAAGGTCACGGCCTGGTGCACCAGCACCGAGTTGGGGGACTCCAAGCACGGCATGCCGTTGACGTCGAAGAGCCGCAGCTTTCCTTGGGCGTCGAGGCGGCCGTCGACGCGGGTCCCGTCTCGCATGCCCAGGACGTCCACCACCTGCGGAATCACTTCCTCGATCTGGGCCAGCACTTCCGGCTCGGTGACCCTCCGCATCCGCTTCGGACCGGCCCAGGGGGCTTGGCGGACCGCGAAGTCGAGAACGCCCGTGGTCAGACCTTCGAATTCGTACCAGGTGGGCAGCAGAGCGAGCTCCCCGTGGAAGTTGAGAACGCCGATCGTGACGTCGTGTCCCGGCAGATACTCCTCGATGAGCATTCGCGAGCCGTATTGGCCGCGAATCGACTCGATTTGTTCCATCAGCTCGTCGAGGCTCGTCACCCGGGCGATGCCGTGGCTACCGGCCGTGGAGGCGGGTTTGATGACCAGGGGCCAGGACAATCCCGCTTGCGCCAGCGTGGTGGCGAGTCGCGTCCCGCTCATCCCGCCGGCGAAGGAATCTTCGTTGAGGGATAGAAATCGAGGGATTGGCAAGCCAGCCGCCATCAACCGTCGCTGGCAGTCGTCCTTGTGGATCATGGCTTGCAGAGCGGGGGCGGGAGAGCCGATGAAGGGCAGTCGATGTTCTTCGAGGATCTCGGCCAGCCACCGTAGGGGGCCGTCGGGGGAAGACTCGGGGATGAAGTAGGCGTTGGGCCAGATCAGGGTTGCCGGAGGCAACTCAGCCAGCAGTGCCTCGAGCTCTCGGGTGTCTCGGGCTTCGGCCAGCGAGGTGTCGACGCCGGTCTGAGCGATTCCGTTGATCAGGGCGGCTTGGGTTTCGGCACGGGGGGCCCAGCCCAGGTCCGTATGGCCGGCGATGTTGAGCAAAAGGAGTCTCATGGTGCGCTACCGTCCTGCCTGGCGGCGGTGACACGAACCGGGTAGAAGGCTCGTTGTTGATCGGGTCGACTTTGGATCTGGTCAGACCGGTAGGGATTGGCTCGTAGTCTGGCCAGGCCTGTAGTTGAATCAAGAAAATGAACAGTCCAAACGAGCATAAGTTGTCGCTGAAGAAGTAGGCAATGGACGGAGCGTTGAAGTTGAGGGCTGAGGATCAACGCCAGGTTGAGGCTGGTCAACGCTGCGTTGATGCGGGAGGCTTCTTCGAGGGAGGAGATGGCATACAGGATTGAAGGTGCAATAATATGCTGAAGATTGATTCGGGATGCTTGCCGGATACCATCTCGAGACAACGTGAACGGCTGCGCTCCAACGGCCCCAAGGGGAGGGCAAGAAGTGGAGGAGACCCGAGTCTCCTGGAGGAGATCGATGCCCGAAAAGGTAGCGCGGATCCTGCTCGTCGATGATCATCAGCTGGTTGCTTTCGCTCTCCGCAAGCTCTTGGAGACTCGCCACGAGGTCGTAGACATTGCGACCAGCGGTCGACAGATGTTGGAGCTGGCGCCGGTGCTTCGCCCCGACATCATCCTCACCGACATCGCGATGCCCGGTCTCGATGGTCTCGAGGCCACCCGGCGGTTGAGCTCCGGGCGCATTCACATCCCCGTCATCATCCTCACCATGCACGACGAGCCGGAGCAGGTCAGGGCTGCTTTCGAGGCTGGCGCATCGGGGTATTTGGTCAAGGGATCCGATCCGAGAGAGCTCTTCGAGGCGATCGCCACGGTATTGGCCGGGGGCCGATTCCTCAGTTCCGCCGTGGGCGGTGATGTCATCGGATCGTTCCTCTTTCCCGGGGCCAAGCCCCCGGGCTCCTCGCTGACGGATCGCGAAACCGAGGTTGCGGCCCTGGTAGGAGCGGGTCTCGACAACTCGGAGATCTCTCGCCAGCTGTGCATCGCTGAAGTCACGGTGCGCAGCCACTGCTTGAAGATCGGTAGCAAGCTGGGTTTGAGGAACCGGGTAGAGATCGCCCGCCACGCCCTGAGCCAGGGTTGGGCTTCCCTCTGAAGTTCGTCAGCAGGCGCTCTCTCCGGACGCTCTCAGCCCCGCGACCGCCGGGTTCGAGGCGGAGCGGGCAGCTGCTCTATACTCGTGAGACGCTTTGATCGCTTGAGACTCTCTGATCCTTCGAGGCTCTGTGTCGGCTGGAGGGTCACGGACCGAAGGTGCGCCGGTGAGAGTCGGATGCCAGCTGGGAGATCGACCATGATTGTTTGGGAAAGAAGGGAAGCCGAGGGTACCTCTGTCGTTGGGAAGGGCGGTCCGCGACGGCTGCTGATCCTCGTTTCGGCGGTTTCTTGCCTCCTGCTGGGGCTGCCGGCGGTGCCCGCTGCTGAGGGGCTTGGCTCCGGGGCCGTTGGCCCGGATGAGAGCTTCGAGGCCTACGAGGCCAGCGGTGGGTTGACCCTCAGCCAGCGAGAGATGTTGGCGCAGCGGGCCGAGGCGGTGGAGAGCGGGGAGGAGAGGACGGCTACGGAGCACGCCCATCCCTGCGTCGACGGTATGGCCGAGGGTTTTCCCTGCCAGCGGGTGGATTTGCTCGCCCACATGCCTTTGAGCGCCATCGGTGGGGGCTCGGGGGCGGATCTTTGGGGGTGGACGGATCCTGCGACGGGCAAGGAGTACGCCCTCATGGGGCGCTCCAACGGCACCGCCTTCGTGGACGTCAGCGATCCGGAAGAGCCGGTGTATTTGGGCGACCTGCCCACGCATACCACCAACTCGACCTGGCGGGATGTCAAGACCTACGGGAATTACGCCTACATCACCAGCGAGGCGTCGGGGCACGGTCTGCAGATTTTCGACCTGACCCAGCTGGACAAGGTGGTGGACCCGCCGGTGACCTTCAGCGCTACCGCTCACTACGATGGTTTCGGCCGCACCCACAATGTGGTCATCAATGACGAGAGCGGATTCGCCTATGGCGTTGGCTCGCGGGAGAGCGATCCGCCCTTCGAGGCCTGTTCCGGCGGCTTGCACATGCTCGATCTCACCGATCCTCTGGACCCGGCCTTTGCCGGCTGCTTCGGCGACGATGGCTACACTCACGACGCCCAATGCGTGATCTACCACGGCCCCGATACCGAGCATGACGGCGCGGAGATCTGCTTCAACAGCAACGAGGACACCCTGACCATCGTCGACGTCACCGACAAGGGGACTCCGGTGCAGCTCTCCCGCACCGGCTACATGGGCTTCGGCTACACCCATCAGGCCTGGCTGACGGAGGATCACGCCTATCTATTGATGGACGATGAGCTCGACGAGGGCAGCTTCGGCCACAACACCAAGACCTACATCTGGGATCTGGCGGATCTGGACTCGCCGCAGGTGCTGGCCACGCACACCGGTTCGGTGCCTGCTACGGACCACAACCAATACGTCCACGACGGCTACGTCTACCAGGCCAACTACCGTAGCGGCCTGCGCATCCTGAGCCTCCAGGACATCGATCTCGGAGTGCTCACCGAGGTCGCCTTCTTCGACATCTATCCCACCAGCGACAGCAGTGGTTTCCAGGGCGCGTGGAGCGTTTATCCCTACTTCGAGAGCGGCACGGTGCTGGTCAGCGGCATCGGCGAGGGGCTCTTCCTGCTGCGCCCCATCCTCTGCCAGGCGCCGACGGCGCCGGACGCCCTCACCGCCACCGCCGGGGGTGACCTGGTCATCGACCTGAGCTGGACCACCACCCTCGAACCCGGCGAGACTCTGGACGTCTACCGCGCCTACGGTGATTGTCCCGGCGGTGCCTTCGAGCAGGTGGCCAGTGGGTTGACCGGCAGCAGCTGGAGCGATCCCGGCGTGTCCGGCCAGGTGCCGTACTCGTACCAGCTGACCCGCCGCGACGCCACCGGCTTCTGCGAGTCGGAACCCAGCCCCTGCGCCTCCGCCACCACCACCGGAGCCTGCATCGCGCCGCCGGTTTTCGGCGGCCTCGCCGAGGTCACCAACCTCGCCGGTGCCGGCTGCGGTCTGCAGCTGGATTGGCCCGCCGCCACCGCCAACTGCGGCGGCGAGGTGACCTACTCGGTGTACCGTGGCTCGGTGCCCGGGTTCATTCCGGACGAGGCCAACCGCATCGCCCAAGGGCTGATCCTGGAGAGCTATGTGGACACGGCGGCGACGGATGGGGAAGAGCGCTTCTACGCCGTGCGCGCCCGGGACGGCGGCAACGATGCGCAGGAGGACAATCTGGTGCGGCTGGGCGCCGCGGCCACCGGTCCGCTGGCGGACGGGCTCTTCGGTACCGGCGCCGAGGTCGGAGATCCCAATCTCTCCTACAATTCCACCGTTTCCGTGGGCGGGGGCACGGCGCAGGAGCACATCGGCTGGGAGCTTTCCGGCGCCCGGGCTAGTAGCGGCGACCGCAGCTTCTTCTCGACCTACAGCAATCAGCAGTGCACGGCGGTGCTCACGCCGCCCCTGACCCTGACGTCGGGACAGATCTCTACCCTGAGCTTCTGGACCATCTTCAACGTCGAATATCGGTGGGACGGCGGGGTGGTGCAGCTCTCCGACGACGGCGGCGCGACCTGGCAGACTCTGGGGTTGACCCCGGACTATCCCACCACTTTCCGCGCCAGCTCCGACGCCTGTGGCTTCGAGGAGGGGGATCCGGCGTTCACCGGCCTCGATTTCAGCTGGGACGAGTACGTCGCCGACCTCAGCCCCTGGCAGGGGATGGAGGTGCAGATCCGCTGGATCTTCTCCACCGATGGTGGCTTGACCGAGGAAGGCTGGTACGTCGACGACATCACCCTCGAGCACGTGCAGGTGCCGGGGAGCTGCACCAGCGCTCCGGGACCGATCTTCGGGGATGGCTTCGAGGCGGGGAATCTCTCCGCCTGGAGCTTCACCCAGCTAGGAGGCCCCTGAGCCTCGAGCTCGGCAAGAGTTGCCCGGAGGCTGGCGCTCTCAGGGCTTCAGTCGGCCTCCCACCGCACCTCGTCTCCCACCTCGATCTCGCCGCCGGTGAGGACCGTGGCGAAGGCGCCGCCGCGCCAATCGGGGTCGAGGGCGGCCTGCAGGCCCGGGAGGGTTTCCTCCATCAGCCGGCAGGGGCGGGTCTCGCCGTGGATCTGGAGCCGGCAGGTGCCGATGTGGAGGATGCGGTGGCGGCTTTCCGCGAGGGAGACGCCGGAGACGAGTAGATTGGCGCGGCGCATCACCGGATCCACTTGCGGGCCGAGCTCCCTCGCAATCTCCTGCCACAGCTCTTCCTCGATGAGGGTGACCTGACGCCGGCTGCGGCCGCGGCTGGCGTCGCCCTCCAGGCCTTCCCCGGCGATCAACGTCGCCCGGTCCTGCAGGTCCATGGGACCGCGGCGGACCCGCTTGAGCCAGATGCGCTGGAGCCGGCCGGTGGCCTTCTCGGCGCCGGTGGTCGGGGTGCTCACTGACCTTCGCCGGCACCGAGCTGGGGGCTCGGGTCCTCGAAGATCGAGGCCGGCAGCTGGTCGTAGACGGCGATGTCCTGCATGGGCAGCTGGCGGTCGCCGCCTACCTGGGAGCGCTCCGAGGCGAGGAGGATCTCGCCGTAGCGCTGCCAATCCCCCCAGGCCCAGGCGGTGGCGGGGCGGTCCGCCTCGTAGCTCTCCAGGATGTAGGACCAGCCGGCGACCAGGTGGGTCTGCGGATCGACGTACACCCAATAGCGGTCACCGGGGGTCAGGCCGACCCCTTCAAAGCTCATCAGCAGCGTCTCGTGGGGCTTCCCCTGGAAGTCCTGGACGCCCTCGTAGGTCAGGTGGACGCCAGGATCTTGGAGCTTGTAGGGCATGAGCAGCCAATAGGTGTCGTTGATCCACGCGGAATAGGCCTGGTCCAGCCATTCCTCCGCATCGCGGCCGGAGATCAGCTCGCCATCGAGAAAGACCTTCCCCTTGCGATCGTGGAGATTGTGCAGCACGACGTAGTGCTGACCTTCCTCCCGGGTGGTCCCTTCGTACCGATGAGCGCCGGTTTGGCGGTCCCACCAGTGGCTTCGGAAGCCGGCAAAGCTGAAGCTCAGAGCGCGAGTATCGGACCAGGCTTGGGCGCCGCCAAGGGCTTCCAGGACGCGGTGAGCCCACTCTTGGGCTGTTTCGTCTGGCGCCGTCGGGCCTGACTTTTCCGAGCTCTCTTGATCTTTCATCGGCGAATCTTCTGCCGCCATGAGCGGGGGCGCGAGCTGTAGCAAGAAACTCAGCGCCAGGGCTGGGATCGCCAGGCGCAGGCCTCGATTCAGGGGGTGGCAGAAGTATCGATGGTTGTGTATAGTCACGGGCTCTCCTCGGCTGGGGGAGGTTGAGGGCTGTAGGTCCATCCACTGGAGCAGTTTAGCGCGGCTCCCCGGTCGAGCTCCAATCCCGTTCTCTGATTGCTGGAGCAGCAAAAACAAGAAGATTCTCTTGTCCCGATTCCCCGCCCCGTTCGCACCTCACTAGACAGCAGGACGTTGAGTCCCTGTCGTCTCGGCACCGTCGCCCCAGGGCTGACTCACAAGGTTTGCACCATGGTGACGCGCCAGGCCTTGAAGTTGGTAGAACATACTGACGTGGTTCTGCGTTTTTTCACGTAGGACCTTATGAGCTGTTTCTCATGTCGCGGAAGAAGCTTGCCCGGGGATCCTTTCAAAACCTCATTGCTCGCCGAGCGAAGTCTTCGAGGCAGCTGCGGCTTCAGCTATCAGATATCTAGAACACCACCGTTAAGGAGGCACGTTATGGAAGCGAAGCTCGCTTCGATTCTCGCAGCAAAAGCAACCGGCATCGACCACGTGGCCATTGCCGTCAAGGACCTCGAGGAGTCCATCCAGTTCTACTCCGAGGTTCTCGGCATGGAGCTCGTGGAGCGTCGTGAGACCAAGGGCAAGAAGAGCGCCATGATCTCTGCCGTCATGAAGGCCGGGCCGCTGACCTTCGTGCTTCTGCAGGGCACTTCGCCGGAGTCCCAGGTGACTCGCTATGTCGAGCACTATGGCCCGGGAGTCCAGCACATCGCCATTGGCCTCGAGGGTCTCCCGGAGGTCGTGGAGCAGCTGGAGGGCAGCGGTCTGGACTTCGATACCGGCCTGATTCGCAACAACGGCCTGGTTCAGCGCTTCTCCCACCGCGAGCCCAACTCCGGGATGATGTTCGAGTTCATCGAGCACGTCGACGAGGACGGGGACTTCTCCGACGAGAGCGTCCAGCAGCTGTTCGAGGAGCTGGAGTCGAAGGACACCTTCTGATTCCCCGGCTCCTGCCACCGAAGGCCCCTGACCGCCAGGTGCTTTCGGCGAGGCGATGATGAGTTTTTACCGAGCCAATGATTTGACCGCAAGATAGAGGTGATCCTGTGTCCAACGTAATGACCCCCAGCCAAACTTCGGTAGCCACCATCGGTGGTATCGAGCAGGTGCGGCTCGAGCTTCAGCAGGAGGAGATCCACGAGATTCGCAAGATCCTGGAGGACCTCAAGAGCCGTTACGGCTCCGCTGAGAGCGAAGACTTCCTGCTCAACGCCGCCCTCTTCGCTCACCAGCTGCCCCGCCGGGTGCGCAAGGTGGTGAACGACTTCAAGCAGCTAGAGCCGCGGGAAGCGGTGCTGGTCGTCGCCAACTACCCCATCGACGAGACCAAGGTGGGCCGCACGCCGGCGCATTGGAAGTTCGAAGAGGATCGGGCTCGGGTGGTGGAGGAGGAGATGTACCTGGTGCTCATCGGCACCTTGCTCGGCGAGTGCATCGGCTGGTCGACTCAGCAGGCCGGCCGCGTGGTGCACGACATCGCCCCCATCGAGGCCCACAAGGGCGAGCAGTTGGGGAGCGGCAGCGAGCAGCTGCTGTGGTGGCATACGGAAGACGCCTTCCATCCCCTCCGCGGCGACTACATCGGCATGCTGTGCATCCGCAATCCGGATGCCGTGCCCACCACCTTCGCCAACCTCAAGGGTTTGGATGAGCTCTCCGACGAGCATCGCCGGCTGCTCTTCGAGCCCCACTACACCATCCGCCCGGACAATTCCCACCAGCAGAAGAACAAGTCGGACTTGGCTCCGGAGGGTGGGAACCTCGAT
>JAXHTF010000207.1 GCA_034211275.1 Acidobacteriota bacterium | reverse complement strand
GCGAGTTCTGAGCCGAGCCGGCTGGAAGCCGGCGGTCCCAGGGTGTGCGGCTCGGCGGGCGCGAGCTGACCCCGTCAGTCTCCTTCCATCAACCCCACCGGATTCCCCTCCGGATCCTCGATCATGGCGAATTTGATTTCCGGTGTTTCCATGGGCGGGATGCGCAGCTTGCCGCCGAGGCTCTGGGCCTGGTCGACGGCGGCTTGGAGGTCGGGGACTTTGAAGTAGAGGACGATTTCCGGCTGGCCGGTGGGCTCGTGGCGGATGCCGCCGGTGAGGCCGGGGTTGGCTTTGGTGTCGATGTCGCCGTAGGGGAAGCCGCCGGCGTCCCGGCGGGTGACGGACCAGTCGAAGAGCTGGGAGTAGAACGACTCTAAGGCCTCGCCGTCGCGGCCTGCTATTTCGAAGTGTGTCAGGGGATTGGGCATGGTTGGGCTCCTGATCTGCGGTGGACTGGGATCTGCGGCGCAATGCTAACCCATCCCAGAGGGCCTTGAGATAGGATCGGGCGCGTTCTATGGCCAAGCACTTCCTTCCCGCTGCCTTGAGTCTGGTCGTCCTCCTCGGGACGGTCGCGCCCTGCGTCGATGCGCAGGATCTCCAACCCATCTTCATCGACGGTTTCGAGAACGGCGATCTCTGCGCTTGGGAGACCGGTCTCTCCTGCCTCGACGATGACTTTGACGACGGGGTGATCCAGGCGTGGAATTTCTACCGGCCGGAGGAGGCGGCGATTGTGGAGACCGGGGGCGAGCTGCGGCTGGAGCCGGTGGCGAATAGCCTTTGGTTCCAGGGCAGCTCGTCGGTGTTGCTGTGGAAGCCGGTGACCGGGGATTTCAAGGTCACGGCGGCGGTGGTGACGCGGCGGTTGCCGCCCAATGAGACGGAGCCGCCGCTGGTGGCCTTCCGGTTGGGGGGCGTCATGGCGCGGGACGGGGCGGCGGCAGCGGGGGAGGATTATGTCTTCGTCGTCCTCGGCGCGGACCACGACGCGGTGTCGGTGGAGGCGAAGTCCACCGACGATTCCCAGAGCACTTTCGACGGCGCACCGGTGGTGGCGGGGGGTGAGGCGGAGCTGCGGCTGTGCCGGCTGGGGGCGGAGTTTCGCTTCTACTACCGGGCTCCCGGCGGTGCCTGGCAGGCCCACAGCGGGATCCCGGCGGTAATGCGGCCGGATCTGCCGGCAACCCTGCAGGTGGGGCCCCTGGCCTACGCCAACCAAGCGAACCCGGACCTGCGGGTGAGTTACGACTGGATCACCTACGAGCCGCTGGCGGATTTTATGGAGTGCCTGCAATGAGTCGAGAAGGGCACGAGACGCCGTCGGCGCCACCCCGCGGGCTGGTGCTTTTTCCGCCGGGGACACCGCCGGAGGTGCGGCGGCGGCGGGTGACCTTTGTGGGGATTGTGATCGCCGCGGCGCTGGCGCTGGTGTGGCCGGTGGCCAGCTGGGTGGCGAACCCTTTGCCGCTGGTGCTGGGGCTGCCCATGAGCCTGGCATGGATCGTCGGGTGGCTGCTCGTCGTCTGCGCCGGGTTGGCGTGGATGTATCGGGGGGATCGGAAGCTGCCGGAGCCGGAGGTCGAGGGCGCTGACGGCGGCTCGGAGCCACGGGAGGACGGGGCATGAGCGTCGGAACCGTCGCCCTCGTCGTCTGTGGGCTCTACCTGCTGGTGACCCTGATCATGGGGTTGGTGCCGGCGTTGCGGGTGTCCCACAGCGTCACCGGCTATGTGGCGGCGGACCGCAGCATGAGCCTGCTGGTGCTCTACTTCGTCCTCGGCGCCTCGGTCTTCTCGTCTTTTGCCTTCCTCGGCGGCCCCGGCTGGGCCTACTCCCGGGGGGCGGCGGCGTTCTACATTCTGGCCTACGGCACCATCGGCATGGTGCCGCTGTACTTCCTGGGACCCCGCACCCGGCGGGTCGGCGGACGCTTCGGCTTCGTCACCCAGGCGGAGATGCTGGCCCACCGCTTCGACTCCCGGACCCTGTCGGCGCTGCTGGCGGTGGTGACGGTGGCGGCGCTGGTGCCGTATCTGACTCTGCAGATGAAGGGCGCCGGGCTGATTCTTTCGACGCTGAGCGGCGGCGCCATCTCGCCGGCTTTGGGCGCCGGGGTGACTTATGCCGTGGTGGTGGCCTACGTGCTGGCCAGCGGCGTGCTGGGAGTGGGGTGGACCAATACCTTCCAGGGCATGTTCATGATGGTGGTGGCGTGGTTCCTGGGGCTCTATCTGCCGTGGCGACTGCACGGCGGTGTGGGGGAGATGTTCCGCCAGCTGGCGGTGGAGAAACCGGAGATGCTCACCGTTCCCGGCCTCACCGGCGGCGGCACGTCCTGGGATTGGTGGGGCTATAGCTCGGCGGTGCTGGTGTCAGCGGTGGGCTTTTCGGTGTGGCCCCATTTCTTCATGAAGAGTTTCGCCGCCAAGAGCGACCGCACCCTCCGGCTGACGGTGGTGCTCTATCCCACCTTCCAGCTCTTCCTGGTACCCATTCTGCTCATTGGTTTCAGCGCGGTGCTGGCCTATCCGGGCATCGAGCCGGCGGATACGGTGCTGCCGGCGCTGCTCACCCGCCTGGAGTTGTCTCCGCTCTTGGTGGGCCTGGTGTGCGCCGGGGCGCTGGCGGCCTCCATGTCCTCCGGCGACGCCATCCTCCACGCCGCCGCCTCGGTGGTGGTGCGGGACGGCGCCGCGCCCTTCGTGCCGGCGTTGCGGGACGACCACTTCCAGCGCACGGTGATCCGCGTCCTAGTGCTGGTGCTGGCGGCGGTGGCGTATTTCTTCGCCGTGTCGTCCAAGGTCTCCATCGTGGCGTTGTTATTGGGGGCCTACGGGGGCATGGCGCAGATCTTCCCGGTGGTTTTTGCCGCGTTCTATTGGCCCCGGGCTACCGGCGCCGGGGCTCTCGCCGGGCTCCTCGGTGGTGGGGCGGTGAACACGTTCTTCCTGATCTACCCGCAGCTGCGGCCGGTGCCGGTGCACGAGGGGCTCTACGGGCTGGTGGTGAATCTGGTGCTGTTGGTGACGGTGAGCCTGCTGACCCGGCCGCCGCAGCCGGCGAAGGAGAGGATCGAGGCCTATGTCGGCGTCTGAAGCCGATCGCCGGCGGCCCAGCCTGCGCACTCCGGGGGAGCCCAGCGAGGAGCTCAAGCGCCTGGTCAACGTGCTCTCGGTGCGTTCCCGGGACGACTTCGACCTGGCGACCTTCCGGGACGACTTCGAACGCTTCTCCAAGCTCTTTCCGCCACCGCCGGAGGTGGAGCGTCGGGAGCTGCGGGTAGGCGGGGTACGGTGCCTGTGCCTGCAACCGCCGGTGGTGGGGGAGGATGGGGCGGTGGTCTACTTCCACGGCGGCGGCTATGTCAGCGGCTCGCTGGGCACCCACGCGGAGCTGACGGCGAAGCTGGCGCTGGCGGCTCGCAGCCCGGTCTATCTGGTGGATTATCGGTTGGCCCCGGAGGAACCGTTTCCAGCGGCCCTGGAGGATGCCCTGGCGGTGCTGCGGGGATTGGCGGAGCTGCCCGTTCCGCCCCGGCGGCTGGCGCTGGCAGGGGACTCCGCCGGCGGCGGGCTGGCGCTGGCGGCGATGATCTCTCTGCGGGAGGCCGGTGAGCCGCTGCCGAGGGCGGCGGCGTGTTTCTCCCCGTGGGTGGATCTGGAGGCCACCGGAGAGAGCGTACGCACCCGGGCGGAGCAGGACAAGATTCTCAAGGGCCATATGTTGCGCACCATCGCCGAGCTCTATCTCGACGGCACCGATCCCCGCCACCCGCTGGCCTCACCGCTCTACGGCGACCTGCGCGGTCTGCCGCCGCTGTTGATCCAAGTCGGTACCGCCGAGGTGCTCCTGGACGACGCCTACCGCCTCGCCCAGCGCGCTCGCGAGCAGGGAGTGGCGGTGGAGCTGCAGGTAGAGGAGCATCTGATCCACGTTTGGCATCTCTTTTCGAGTCTGCTGCCGGAAGGGCAGCAGTCCATCTGCGAAGCCGGCGCCTTCCTGCGGCGGCATCTGGAGTTTTAGCGTGCAACCTGCTGGATCGAGTCCCTAGTCGAGCCTCTGGGGGCTTGTACGCTGCGGAGAGGTGTGGACTTTTGACATTTTAAACCCCGGCGTAATAAGCTTTCTACATTCCCGGGAGAGACGCTTCGCGACTCGCAGGACCGACGGGTCCCCCGGGTTCATCTCTGTCTGCTAGATGTATCTCCTCTACTTAGATGCTTCCGGAGTTCCGGAAAGAAATCAGCCTGCCAATAGTCACTATGTGCTCGTTGGCCTGGCGGTCCACGTAGGAACTTGGTTTCGCTTGACCAAGCTCATCCGGAAGGTCAAGCGCAAGTACACACTGGGGGACGTGGAAGATCTCGAGCTCCACGCCGGCTGGATGCTGCGCCCGATTCCAGGCCAGTCAGTTCTCGGCTTTGACGAGCTCGACTATTTCAGTCGTCGGGATGCTGCTTTGGCCGAACGCAAAAGACTCCGGGAGGCATGGACGGGGCTGCCCGCGGCACAGGTGAGGAAAGAGAAGAAGACTTTTCGGCTAACCGAGCCCTACGTCCACTTGACCCGCTCGGAGCGAATTGCTCTTGTAGACGAAGCCTTGGAGGCACTCGGGCGATACCGGTCGGGATCTCACCGTCATCCCATCGCGCTTTTCGGTGAGGCCATTAACAAGCCCGAGCTTCCCGGAGGCATCGATCCGGTAGAGCAGGCCTTTACGCAGGTCGTGAGCCGCTTCGACCTGTTTCTCCGTAATCAGCGTTCCGGAAGACAACGCGTATGGGGAATCCTGGTCAGTGACCATGATCAGCATCGCGCTGGCGCTCTGACGAAGCTTCTTCGTAGATTCCAAGTGCAAGGGACGCGGTGGGGAGAGATCGAGCGTGTGGTGGAGTCTCCATTCTTCCTCGATAGTAGGCTCAACAGTGGTGTCCAGGTAGTTGATCTTTGCGCCTATGCGCTTCGAAGATATTTGGAGAAGCAAGAGGAGGAGCGCTTCCGCTCGATCTTTGGCAAGTTCTATCGGACCAAGACAGGGCTGCACGGCCTCCGGCACTATACGAAGGTGGGATGTACGTGCATCATTTGCCGAGAACGCGGCCACGACCGACTCCATCTCGGGTAACCTCACTGCTCTTCATGATCTTGTATGGAGGAATCATCATGCGTAGTTTTTCTTCAGTTCGCTGGTCCCTGACCGTTCTCATTGCCGCCCTGGCGGTGCTCTTGGCCCTGCCGGCGGTGGCCAATGAGAAAGCCAGTGAGAAGGCCAGTCAGACCTATGGTGAGGGCGTCGAGCTCGAGACCACCACCTCCCTCGCCCACGTGCTGGCGGATCCGGCGGCCTTCGACGGGCAGACGGTGCGGGTGGAGGGCTACGTCCAGGACGTCTGCCCGCGCAAGGGATGTTGGATGACTCTGGCGGCGGGGCCGGAGGGCGATGCCCTGCGCATCAAGGTGGAGGACGACGTCATCGTCTTCCCTCAGGAGGCCAAGGGACGCAAGGCGGTGGCTCAGGGGACGGTGGAGGTCCACGAGCAGAGCCGGGAGGAGTACGTCGCCTGGCAGAGCCATCTGGCGGAGGAGAAGGGGGAGAGCTTTGATGCGGAGAGCGTCGGGGACGGTCCCTTTCTCAGCGTTCAGATTCGCGGTACCGGCGCGGAGATCGCGGCGGACTGAGCTCCCCCGAGGCGGCCCGAGCTCCGAAGGCGTCTCGAGCCGGGGAATCTGCCACCGCTGCCGGCGGTTGTGAGGGACGGGACTGGCAAAGTCCTCGCCCACCGCCATGATCATCATGCCCTCCAAACCGCCGTCGCGGCGGCCGCCTCCTACGCGCCTCCTGCGCGCGTCGCTCGCCGTCCTGTGCCTGCTGGTCTCGTTCCTGCTGGTGGCGGCCCCGGCCTGGGGCGCGCGGCCCGAGCCTCCGACCCTGGTCTTCGACGCTCCGCCGGAGCTCGAACCGCGGGTGCTGCAGCTCCAGAAGATGAATCCGGAGCTCTTCATCCCCGCTCTCCGGCGCACCGGTCTCGACGACGCCGGGGCGCCGGTGCGGGTGGTGCTGGCGCCGGAGAGCTCGCCGCTGGCGCAGCGGGTGCCGGGGTGGGTGGCGGGCTATGCCTACGGCCGCCTGGGGACGGTGATTCTGCTGGCGGAGCGGGTGCCTTCCTATCCCAACGGCTCCTTTGAAGAGCTGCTGCGCCACGAGGTAGCCCACGTGCTCATCGATCGCGCCGCCGGCTACCAGCCGGTGCCGCGGTGGTTTCACGAGGGGTTGGCCATGGCGTTGGCGGGGGAGTGGGGGCTGAAGGACCGTTCGCAGCTCGGGCTGGCGGTCTGGGGCCGGCAGGAACCGAGCCTCCAGCAGGTGGACCGGGCCTTCCAGGGCAGCGCTCAACAGGTCAAGGGGGCCTACGCCGTGAGCGCCGCCTTCCTGCGCTATCTGAGCCAGGAGTACGGCCCCTACCTGCCGGGCTTGATCCTCCAGCGGGTGGCCGCGGGGGACGACTTCGACCAGGCCTTCTTCGATCTCACCGGCATCTCCCTCAACGAGGCCCAGAGCGAGTTCTGGGCCCAGGAGGTGTTCTGGATCCGCTGGCTGCCGGTCCTGGCCAGCTCCACCACCGTATGGGCGTTGATCACGGTGCTGGCGCTGTGGGCGAGCAAACGGCGGCGGGACAAGAATCGCGAGCTGGAGGCCGAGTGGGAGGCGGAGGAGTCCCGGCAGGAGGAGCGGGAGAGGGAGCGGGAGAGGGAGCGGCAACGGCGGCTCCAAGAGCAGCTGGCGCTACTCGAAACTCGTCGGCTGGACCTGTTGGACGAGGAGAGTGAGCCGATCCATTGAGCGGTCTCGGCCCCAGGCCGAGAGGTCGGGATCATTCCTCATCGGATTCTTAGCACGGCCCGCTCAAGGGCCTCCTCCGTTGGTATCATCGAGTCAATGCAAACCCCTGCAGTGACACCGGCTCCGGCTTGGGAGCTCCTGATCTCCCGCCGTGCCCGGGAGCAATATGGCATCGAGCGCGCTCCCCGCACCGGTAGCGAGCTCCAGGGCCTGCGGGCGCTGGTGCAGCGCATCAACCGGCGGCGGGCGGCCTCGGCGGTGCCGGCGACCCCCCTGGCTTCGGGGCAGGTCAACGCGCTGCGGCTGGTGGAGGAGGTGCTGCATCATCTGCTGGTGATCTACCTCCGGCGCGCCGGCGACGAAGTCTTGGACCGCGCTCTGGCCTGGCTCCAGGGGCGTTTCGGCGAGGAGCGGGTGGAGCGCCTGCTGGAGACCTTCGTCGATTTCTTCCCGCAGGATCGGATCTACCGCGGCAGCCAGAGCGCCGAAGAGTATCTGCGCTCGGCGCCGGAGGCGCGGCGGGAGGCGTTGCAGCGCCTCTTGGTGCTCTGGACCGTGCAGCAGAATCCCGCGGCGGAGGCGCTGGCGGACCTCTTCGACGACGAGGAACTGGAGGACACCACCGGCTATCGCCAGATGGTCGCCAGCCTGCGGGGGTTCTTCGCCCGGCAGCCCTCCTTCAGCGCCGGCAGCGGCAACTTCTTCGACCTTCTGCAATCGCCGGCCCGGGCCCGGCCGGACTCGCTGACGGCGCAGCTGGAGTTCTTGCTCAAGGTCTTCGGTCCGGAGTTGGAGAGCCTCGATCTGGAGGATCTGGTGGCGGAGCTGCAGCTGGGGGTCGACGTGCTCCGGGAGGAGGAGAAGCCCATCTTCCAGGGCCCCGGCGGCGGTCCCCCGGGACCGGGCCCCATCGAGGTGCCCCAATACGTCGATTTGTCGGAGGAGGAAGAGCGCTTCACCGAGGATCGGGATTGGATGCCCGAGGTGGTGCTGGTGGCCAAGAACACCTTGGTGTGGCTCGACCAGTTGAGCCGCGCCTACGGCCGCCGGATCCAGCGTCTGGACCAGATCCCCGACGAGGAGCTGGCGCGCCTCGCTCGCTGGGGGTTCACCGGCCTGTGGCTCATCGGCCTGTGGGAGCGCAGCCGGGCCAGCGAGACGATCAAGAAGATGTGCGGCAATCCGGAGGCGGCGGCGTCGGCCTATTCGCTGCAGGATTATCGCGTGGCGGAGGAGCTGGGGGGCGACGCGGCGGTGGAGGTGCTGCGGCGGCGGGCCGCCCGGCACCGGCTGCGGCTGGCCTGCGACATGGTGCCCAACCACATGGGCATCGATTCCCATTGGCTGCTGGAGCGCCCGGACCTCTTTCTCACCCTCCCGGAGAGCCCCTACCCCAACTACACCTTCCGTGGCCCGGATCTGTCCCCGGACCCGCGCATCGCCATTCACTTGGAGGATCACTACTACGACCGCAGCGACGCGGCGGTGGTCTTCCGGCGCCTGGACCGGCGCACCGGCGAGGCGCGCTACGTGTACCACGGCAACGACGGCACCAGCATGCCGTGGAACGACACCGCTCAGCTGGACTACCTCAATGCGGAAACCCGGGAGACGGTGATCCAGATCATCCTGTCGGTGGCGCGACGTTTTCCCATCATCCGCTTCGACGCCGCCATGACCTTGGCCCGACGGCATATTCAGCGGCTGTGGTTTCCTCAGCCGGGAAGCGGCGGCGCCATTCCCTCGCGCTCTGAGCACGGCATGTCCCAGGAGGAATTCCTGCGCCATATGCCTGAGGAGTTTTGGCGCGAGGTGGTCGATCGGGTAGCCCAGGAGGCGCCGGATACGCTGCTGCTGGCGGAGGCCTTCTGGCTCATGGAGGGCTATTTCGTCCGCACCTTGGGGATGCACCGGGTGTACAACAGCGCCTTCATGCACATGCTGCGGGACGAGGACAACGGCAAGTTCCGCAGCACCCTCAAGAACACCCTGGAGTTCGATCCGGAGGTGCTCAAACGCTTCGTCAACTACGTCACCAATCCCGACGAGAAGAGTGCCGTAGAGCAGTTGGGCAAGGGCGACAAGTACTTTGGCGTCGCCACCGTCATGGCGACCTTGCCGGGGCTGCCGATGTTCGGCCACGGCCAGTTCGAGGGGCTGCACGAGAAATATGGCATGGAGTATCGCCGGGCCTACGCCGACGAAGATCCCGACGCCTGGGTCATCGACCGCCACGAGCGGGAGATCGTGCCGCTGCTGAAGAAGCGTTACCTCTTCGCCGAGGTGCGCTACTTCCGACTCTATGATTTTGTGCTTGCCGATGGCTCTGGCACCAGCGGTTCGGTGTGCGAGGACGTGCTGGCGTACTCCAACCGCTACGGCCCGGAGGCGGCGGTGGTGCTCTACAACAATCGCTACCAGACGGTCAGCGGGTGGGTGCGCACGTCGGTGCCCTGGCAGTCGAAGGCGGGGGACGCCGGCGGCCTGCAGCGACAGAATCTAGGAGACGCCCTCGACCTGGAGCCGGCGCCGGATCGCTTCTGCCGCTACCGCGAGCAGATCTCCGGCCTCGAATTCCTGGTGCCCACGGAGCAGCTCTGCGGCCGCGGCCTGTTCGCCCGCCTGCACGCCTACGAGCGGCGCATCCTGCTCGACTTTCAGGTCCTCGTGGACGATGAGGAGGGCCGCTACCGGACCCTCGCCGAGAGCCTCCAGGGTCGGGGTGTTCCGGATCTGGGGGCGGCTCTGGACGAGCTGCTGGTACGGCCCGTCCAGGGGCCGGTGCGGGGAGTGCTGCACGGCGATCTGCTGCAGCGGCTGTGGGCGGCGCGGGAGCTGTCGCCGGAGGAGCGCAAGCCGTTGCTGGACGAGGTGGAAACCCGCAGCCGCCGGATGCTGGGGGAGATCCAACCGCTGGTGGGGACCGGCGGCGGAGCAGCGCCGGAAGCTGAAGCCGACACCGAGCTGTTGGCACGGCTGGCCGCCGAGCAGCGGCGGGGCTTCGAGGCGGTGCTGGAGATCCAAGCCCTCGCCGCCCATGGGGAAGGCACCGAGGAGAGCGTGGCCGGCCAGATCGCCAGGGAGCTGCTGGCTGGAGAGTGGTCCGCCGGCAGCAGCCCCTCCGATGGAGAGCTGCCGGAGCCGTCGTCTCAGGAGCCGCCACCTCGAGAGACGGCGACCGAGGATCAGATTCCGCCGGACCGGCTCGAAGAGACACCCACCGACGACGGCCGCTGGCTGGGCTTGTTGAGCTGGGCCTTGCTGCGTCCCCTGGGGCGGCTCTTGGGAGAGCAGGACGCCGCGGCCCGAGGCCGAGCCCTCGCCGAGGTGTGGATGCTCGACCGGGTGGTGGAGCAGGCGCTGTTGGAGGCCGGTATCGGTGGCGATGCCGCGGGGCAGCAGGCGGCGGCGGCGAAGCTCTTCGTTGGTCTTCAGGGCTGGTATCGCCAGCTCGAGGAGCCGGGAGTGGGAGCGTCCGGGGACCCCACCACCGGACGCCTCATGGCCCGCTGGCTGCTGGACGACGAGGTGGCCCGCTTCCTCAATGTTCACGCCCACGACGGCGTGCGCTGGTTCCACCGCGAGGCCTTCCAGCTGCTGCGCTGGTGGCTGCTGGCGTCGGCCTTGGCGGAGTGGCGGCTGCAGGGGGAGCCGGAAGCTCCACCGCCGCCGACGCCGGATGGCGACGCTCCGAAGGCCTCGGGGGAGACCTGGTTGGCCAGGGCTCACGCCGTGGTGGGGGAGCTGCGCAGCGCCGAGGATCCCTCCGGCTATCGGGTCCAGGAGCTGCTGGTGGCTCTCGGTACCAGCGACGAGCTCGACGTCCTTCAGCCCTCCGGCGGCTTGATGCCCCGGGATGGGACGGCGGAGACTTCCCGCCCCGAGGCTCCGACCACCGACGGCGGCCCGTCCAAGCTCGCCGTGCCCGACGAAGGGCCCGACGGGGACCGGATCAACGATAAGATACCTAGTAGCTAAGCGAACTCATGGCAGCAACGGAGATCCTATGTACGGAGTGGTGACAGCTGTGCTCGGCGGAGGCCAGGGGGCACGCCTATGGCCTCTGACCCAGCACCGCGCCAAACCCTCGGTGCCGGTGGGGGGAAAGTTCCGGCTCATCGATATCCCCATCTCCAACAGCCTGCACGCCGGCATCGACCGCATCTACGTGCTGACCCAATTCAACAGCGCCAGCCTCCATCGGCACATCGCTCAGACCTATCGCTTCGACCTCTTCCGCAACGGTTTCGTCAACATCCTGGCGGCGGAACAGAACGTCTACAACCGGGATTGGTATCAGGGCACCGCCGACGCCGTACGCCAGCATCTGGATCGCCTTTCCTACCAGGATACGCGGCAGGTAGTGGTGCTCTCCGGCGACCAGCTCTACTCCATGAAGTTGGAGGAGTTCGTCGGCAGCCACCGCCGGCGGGAGGCGGATGTGAGCATCGCCGTCAAACCGGTGCGGCGGGAGGAAGCCCGAGGATTGGGAATCATGCGGGTGGCGGAAGACGGACGGATCCTGGAGTTCGTGGAGAAGCCTCAAGAGGATGAGGAGCTCGATCGCCTGGCCCTGTCCCAACAGGCCCTGGACGATCTGGGCTTCGAGGGCGAGGGCGGGATGCTGCTGGCGAGCATGGGGATCTACGTCTTCAACACCGGTCCGCTCCAGGGGCTCCTCGAGGGGACTGAATTTACCGATTTCGGCCGCGAGGTGATCCCGGAGGCGCTGAACGAGTACCGGGTCTTCGCCTTCGGCTACCACGGCTACTGGCGCGATATCGGCACCATCGGTGCCTTCCATCAGGCCAATCTGGAGCTGGCCCAGCCGCTGCCGCCGCTCAATCTCTATGATGCCG